>CAJOJJ010000106.1 GCA_905234925.1 uncultured Endomicrobiia bacterium | reverse complement strand
ACGCAAACGCTCTCTCGTCTAGACGGTTTTCGATTATCTTAAAAACAAATTCATGCCGGAACACTCCGGGGCACAGGTCCTTTATTAATATGCTCGTACGTATTGTTTCTACTCTTACTGCATATCAATTGAAGCCGACTAAACCTTCGATTATGTGAATTATGTCTTATGAAAGCATCTTCTCTTTCTTCAATTAAACGTCTTTTTTAGGATCCGCTTTGGCTTGTTCAAATACTTCTTTTGCTTCCTTCAGTTCTGGCACTACTTTATACAATTCCTTACAAGCTTCCGAATAAGGATTTTTAAAAAACTCTATCCGGAATGTTATCGGACTTTCTTTATCGAACTTTCTCATCTTATTCAATTCAACAAACCGGATTTCTGGCAAATCTGTTATTCGTTCATTTTGGTGTAACATGACGCTTGGTAATTTCGCTGTTTAATATGTTTACTTTTTTTATAGGATCCTTAGGTTCAATTGCACTGTTTAAAAAATGTATCAAAACTTTTTCGTGCTTCGGATCAGTAAAAATCATTTAGATATACGGTTTCATTTAAGAATGTCTTACAGAACTCATTCGCCAACTTGAAGAATTCTTTAAAGTACTCTACAGAATTATTCTTATAATGTTTTGCATGCTCAATTATTGCTAAATTATAATAACAAACGAGCTTTGAAAATTCTGTTAAATTGCTATGCGGATTTTTCAAACACACTGATTATATTGTTTCTGATGACATATCATCCTTTAAAAATAAATCAAAACGTATCGAATATTTTCGGAGCAAAAACGGAGCATTAATTTTTTCTGTTTCTCTTTTAATGACAGGAAGTTCATTGTTTTATTTTTCAGATAATATCGGATTAAAAAAAGAAGGAAGGATTATCTTATATAAGCAGTTTATTGATGATGATATTTTGTTACCTCGAAAAGAAGTTAATAACCCCAATTATGGATTAGGAAGGAGCATGTATCGTTCGGCAAACGAAGGCTTAGTCGGCTTCAATTGATATGCAGTAAGAGTAGAGTACGAGCATATTAATAAAGGACCTGTGCCCCGGAGTGTTCCGGCATGAATTTGTTTTTAAGATAATCGAAAACCGTCTAGACGAGAGAGCGTTTGCGTAGAAGAATTTTTTCTTCAAATGACATTAAAATGTTCTTCATTGTACGCTTAATTCCCGTTATTATTTTCATCCCCCGAGCCATCAAACGAAGAAATAAATCCTTGCTGATATACCCTTTGTCGGCGAACAAAAAGCCTTTCATATCTGCTGCCATTTGAGGTACTGGACCGATCATTCACATTTCTTTTTGTGAGCTTTGCGTTCATTAAATTTCCTTTATCGTCGATAATTATTTGTAATTTGAAACAGAAAAACCAACCTTTCGTTGATTTTCCTCTTTTTGCTGATCCTTTGAACACTTTGTTTCTGTAAATTCTTTTCGGATGACATACGTTTAGTGACGTCGAATCTATGTACGCAACTTTGCTTTTTTTTCTCAAAGTACAACCAAATAAGAGAGTTAAAAAGTACAATATTCCGGGCATTAGTGCGACAAATCTTTCATAACTCGGCATTTTCGGAAACTCAGGCTTGTACTGCCGTAAATATGATTTGTAAAAATACTTAAAATTTCGGCACGGAGATTCCTGAAACATCAGCACTATTGTCGCTATTTCGCTTTCGGTTAGACCCGGGATTCTTGTCGGTTTTCTTGACTTTCTTCCATCTTCGATCTGCTTCTTCTTTTTCTCTTCTTCCAATGTTTTCAAAAAATCATCTGCCAAACAAAATAATCTCGTGATATCCGTGCTTCACGGCTTTGCTCTTATTCTTTTTTCCCGGAGCTTAGCCTTTTTCTCACTCTTTTCTCAACTCTTTTGTTCTATTATTCGGGGTGTTAGTTGCATATATGCAGTTCCGAGAGATTTGAATCATTGTTTTCACGGAACCGTCGTTTTTATTGCGGGTACGTCTTCTGCAGGTAAAACTACCTTAATTAATAAGTTATCGAATAAAATTTTTTGCACGGGAATTGATTCTGTTAATTTACAATACACGATATGTTTATTAAATAATTTTGCTTCAAAAAGATTGAAAAAAATATTAAAAAATTTTCCGGTTTATCAGGTTGCAGATTGCTTCGAAATGGCAGTACAAGGAATGGAAAGAAACGGCCGGACT
>CAJOJJ010000105.1:1299-3744 GCA_905234925.1 uncultured Endomicrobiia bacterium | reverse complement strand
ACTCATAAGCAGTGCCTGAGGTGCTTCAAAAAAGAAAATCTCTTCCTTATTACTGCCGTTCAATTATAAATTGTAAATTATAAATTTTAAATTGCCGTCTCATCTCAAACATATTTCCTTTTTGCTGTTTGCTGACAGAGCTATCATTTCCAAGTGTCTCTATCGGGAACCTCGTAGTTTTCATACATCAAATTTTTGTGAAACAAAAATTTTACTTGTACAAAAAAATAATTTATGCTATAATAATAGAGTTGTTAGTTTTACAGTTGCAGTTTTTTGGAGAGGTCGCATAGTTGGTCTAGTGCGCCGGTTTGCTAAACCGGTGTACAGGTGAAAGCCTGTACCGAGGGTTCGAATCCCTCCCTCTCCGTTGGAAAGACAATTAGAAATTAGCAATTAATGTAATAAAATTTTAATAAATCGCGAAAGCGATTTTTTTATTTTATCTGCTTTCATCTTTATCATTCCGCACTTGATGCGGAATCCGTTTTTAATAAAATTCTCATTATTTAAGCAAAAAAAATATTTCGCATTTTTTTTATTATTTAGTATAATAATCAAATATAAAATATTTAAAAATTTATACCATACAGGAGGAAATCATGGCAGAAGTAGTTATAACTGAGGCAAATTTTGAGCAGGAAGTTTTAAAATCGGACAAACCCGTACTTGTGGATTTTTGGGCAACATGGTGCGGACCTTGCAAAATGTTGTTGCCGGTAATAGACGAAATTGCACAGGAATACGACGGCAAAGTTAAAGTAGGCAAAGTAAACACCGACGAAAATATGCAGTTATCTTCACAGTTTCAGATAACTTCCATTCCCTGCCTTATAATATTTAAAGACGGTAAACCTGTTAACAAACTGGTAGGTTTCAGACCGAAAGATGCCATAAAGCAGGAGCTTGATAATGTTCTTTAAAAAATTATTTTTATTTCTTCTTATAACCATTTCCTGCGTATCTCTGTCATGTGCGGAAATATCGACGGACTTTACGCTGAACGATTTGGACGGCAGACAGATTTCCCTGTCGGATTACAAAGGTAAAGTAGTTTTTATAGATTTTTGGGCGACGTGGTGTCCTCCGTGCAGAGCATCTATCCCTGAAGTGGAAAGACTGTATCAGGAATTTGCAAACGACGAAGATGTGGTAATTTTAGGAATTAACCTGCAGGAAGATAAAGATACCATAACAAAATTTATGAAAAAGCAGGAAATGAACTATCCTGTTTTATTGAGCGACAATAAAGTTGTTTCAAATTATCAAATCCGCTCAATACCTGCATTTTTTATTATTGACAGAGACGGAGAAGTTTACAACAAGTATGTAGGCTTTGCCCCAGGCACACAGGAAAACTGGAAGAAAGACATTAAAGAAGCACTGAAATAATAACGACAGCTGAAAAGAAGCTGATAAGAAGCTGATAAGTTTGTTGTAAAAATTGCGAAGCAATTTTGATAATAAATAGATTTTTCGCAGAGCGAAAAATACCTTAAACATTTCAGCTCCTCAGCTGAGCGGACAAAGTCCGCGGCTCAGCTTCTCAGCTAATATAGCATATAAGGAAGCCGCCTGTAATGGAGTAGTCCAAAATGTGCGGTCGTTATAAGGAGTTTTATATGTACGATACTATAATCATCGGCGGCGGTCCGTCCGGAATGACGGCTGCAATATACGCTTCAAGAGCAAGACTTAAAACTTTGCTTATTGAAAAAGCGGGCTGTGGCGGACAGATAGCAATAACAGACCATTTGGAAAATTATCCCGGTTTTGAACAGGGAATAAACGGTTTTGAACTTGCCGTAAAAATGGAAACTCAGGCAAAAGCTTTCGGAACGGAAATTGTTTACGGAGAAGTTTCGTCTTTGCAGTTGACGGGCGAAACAAAAAAAGTTGTTCTTGCCAATAACAAAGAGTACGAAACAAAAACAGTTATTATTGCAAGCGGAGCAAATTTCAGAAAGCTCGGCTGTCCCGGCGAACAGGAATTTATCGGTAAAGGTGTTTCGTACTGTGCAACATGCGACGGTCCTTTTTTCAGAAACAAAGAAATCGCCGTTGTTGGCGGCGGAGATTCCGCCCTGCAGGAAGCACTGTATTTGACAAAATTTGCTTCAAAGGTTAATTTGATACACAGAAGAAATGAGTTTCGTGCGGCAAAAATTCTACAGGAAAAAGTACTTGCAGAAAGTAAAATAAACATTATTTATGACAGTGTCGTTGAAGAAATATCAGGCAACTCTGCAGGTTCGGTAGAAAACGTAAAACTTAAAAATGTTAAAACCGGCGAAGTTTCTCAATTAGCCGTCAACGGTGTTTTCGTTTTTGTCGGTTGGCTGCCGAATACAGGCTTTTTAAAAGACAGCGGTATAAAGTTAAATGATGCAGGCTATATTGTTACCGATGACAAGATGAAAACTTCTCTTGACGGTGTGTTTGCCT
>CAJOJJ010000105.1:0-1259 GCA_905234925.1 uncultured Endomicrobiia bacterium | reverse complement strand
ACGGTGCAGTTGCCGCCATTAGTGCCCAACACCTGTTGGAAGAGTAGAAGATTGGAAAAAAGAGTGATATATTTATTGTTAAACTGTTTACAAAAAATTTAAGCCTTAAACAATAAACTAAAATTAGACTTGAGATGTTTTCTGTTGACAATATAGAGAAATTCGGTTATAATAATTTTGTAGTTTAAAACTTAATATCAATGTTTTTGGAATCCGAAAGGATACGTTTTTGTGAAAGCAAAAAGTGAACAAGACCAAAAACAGGCGTAATAGGAATATTTAATTGAGACTAATTACCTCAATTTTATATTCCAAGTATTCATTAACCCCTTGCGGGTTATTGGATCGCGGCTGTTTGTCTGTGCGTCTTGTTCACCACGGATAAATCAGCCGTTTTTTATTGCTATGGAAGAATAAGAGCTGACCAATCTGAAGCTGCCGAAACAAAAGAACTCCTTAAAGAAAATCCAAAAAGACGAGCGTAGTGATGTCATCTCGAACCGAAACAACACGTAGTGTTGTGAAGTGTGAGAGATCTGCCGTTCACGTTCAATAAAACAGCAAAAAGGAGAAAGACTATGAAAAAACTAAACAACAGAAGTACCTCTTCGTCGTCATTGCGAGGAGCAAACGCAGTTTGCGACGTGGCAATCCAGCGTCGTTGTCGTTCGTCTGTTATTCCGCACTTTGATGCGGTATCTCGTCGTTTGTCATCTCGAACCGAGCGTAGTGAGTGTGAGTTGTTGCGCGGAATGTTTGCCCGCCTTTCAAGGGCAAATCATCCGAAGAGATCTGTCGTTCGCCGTGCCGCTTTCACACTTGTAGAGTTGGTTATCACAATCGCAATTGTGATTATTCTGTCGGTAATTTCCGTACCGATTTACAGAGGTTATGTTGATAAGGCTAAATATTCTGAAGCTTATGCATTAATGGGAACAATTTTTTCTGCACAAAAGGCATATTACTCCGAATATGGAAATTTTTATCATATGGGAAATTCTGATGATTATATGACAAGTTATAATGATATATTAGGAATAGATATTAGAGGAAATAAATATTTTACAAATTTTTATATATATGCAAGATATGGAGTAACTTATTTTACAGCATGGGTAAAAAAACCGGTTGATTTATGGGAAGGAGAAAAAACAAGAATGGATTTTAAATATAATATAACCAGTGGAGCAACTTTTGAAAATTTTTAAAAGTTAGTAACAAGCTCTGTTTTTTGTTAAAAGAATTTCCCGGCTTATTTG
>CAJOJJ010000104.1:1630-3641 GCA_905234925.1 uncultured Endomicrobiia bacterium | reverse complement strand
CGGTTTTACATTAGTGGAGTTGGTTATAACGATTGCAATTGTTATTATCTTATCGGTAATTTCTGTACCGATTTACAGAGGGTATGTTGATAAGGCAAAGTATGCAGAGGGATATGCTTTGTTAGGAATGATTTTATCGGCACAAAAATCATATTATAGTGAATATGGTAATTTCTTGCGAGATGTAGAAAGTGGAAGTGGAGGCTACTATACGGGTTTCGAACCGGTACTTGGAATTGATGCTCGCGGAAATAAATATTTTACTGCATTTACTGTAGGAACTATTAACGGCACACCAAAAATATTTTTTCATGCATCATTACCAAAACCGGAAGATTTGTCAAATAATAAGACAAGATTATATATTTTTTATAATATAACTAAAGGGGTTTTTATAACAGAAGCCAATTCTTGGACAGAATATTCTAATTGGATAGAATAACATAATTAAACATAAAAATGTAACAACAGAAAAAAACGCAAGATTTGTCAGCGAGACGAAGAATTCCCTAGCCAAGAAATATTTATTTGGTATAATCACTAAATGTAAGAAAACAGAAAAAACAGCAAAGTTTGTGACGAAATGAAGAAACGCAACCACGAGGTGTATGTAGTGTAATACATAAGTGGTATTAAGGTCGTTACTTACTTTTTTCTTCAATAATATCTACTGATACCTTCGCAATAACTTCCGGATGTAAACGAATATTAATTGCAACTTTACCGACTTCCTTTATCGGAGCAGGCAACAAAATATCGTGTTTATTGATAACAAAATCCTGTTCAGCAAAAAGTTTTGCCAAGTGAGCGGTTGTAATGGAACCGAAAATCTTTCCGTTTTCACCGATTTTAACGGTAATTGAAAATTCAGCTTTTTCAATTTTTTCGGCAAGAATTTTTGCGTTATTGATAATTTCTTCTCTTTCTTTTTCAAGTCTTGTTTTTTCTCTTTCCCAAATTTTCATATTTTGGGCATTTGCTTCCATAACAAGCTTTTTAGGTAATAAATAGTTTCTTGCAAAACCTGCAGCAACTTCTTTTATTTCCCCTTGTCTTCCTACATTTGTTATATCGGTTCTTAAAATAACTTTCATTTATTTCCCCCTGAATTAGTTTACAGAAAACGGCAGCAATGCCAACATTCTTGCTCTTTTTACGGCCTGCCCTAATTCTCTCTGATGTTTTGCACATGTACCGGTAATGTTTCCGGAAAGAATTTTACCGCTGTCGGTAACGAATGTTCTTAAAAGGCTGACATTTTTGTAATCTATATCCATTTTATCGGTGCAGAAACGGCAGACTTTTCTTCTCATCATACCTTTTCTGAATTTACCTGCAGGTTTACCGGCAGGACGTGTATTTTTTTTCTCTATTGCCATTTTTTATTCCTCCAAAATTTTAAAACGGAACTTCTTCATCGTCAACTACATCAACATTGTCGGAAACATATTCGTTTCCCTGCTCGCCCGTATCAACATTTTTTGACGGCTGTTGAGCAGGTACCTGCTGCTGATATGATGAAGACTGTCCTTGAGCTTCAACTCTTACCAAAAACTGAACTCTTGAAGCAACCACTTCAAGCCTGGACCTTTTAGAACCGTCCGTAGCCTGCCAACTGCTGGTTTTAAGCCTGCCCTCTACGTAAACGGGCATACCTTTCTTAAGTCTGTCGGCACATCTGTCGGCTTGGTCGCCCCAAACAACTATGGGAACATAGGTCGGGTCTGAATCTTTCCATTCACCCGTAACCTGGTCTTTAATTCTTGAACTCATTGCTATATCAAATCTGCATATTGATTTTGACGTTGTAGTTCTCTTAAGTTCGGGATCTCTTGTCAATCTGCCTACTAAAATAACGCTATTTTGCTGCGGTATCTGATACATTGGCTGATTCATTTACTGTCTCCGTTTTTGTTTCTTCAACTTTTTCTTCTGCCTTAGCTTCTTCCGCTTTAACTTCTGCAGGAGCTTCTGCTGCGTCTGCAGACTGTGCAGGTTTAACTTCAGCTGC
>CAJOJJ010000104.1:0-1595 GCA_905234925.1 uncultured Endomicrobiia bacterium | reverse complement strand
GTCGTTAACCTTGAAGAAATTTTCCAAAGAAAGAACTACTGAACCTGCTGCATCAAATTCAACATAAGTATAGTTTCCTTCACGGAACTTCTTAATGTTGTAAGCAAGTTTCTTCTTTCCCAACTGTTGGATGTTTTTGATTTTTCCGTCGGCAGTTTCTATAATTTTAGAAACTTTTGAAGAAATGTCTTCCAATTTGGCGGAATCTAATTCCGGAGAACAAATGAAAGTGCATTCGTAACTCATTGTACTACCCCCTTTTTGGATTTCCGTTATCTTTGTTTAGAAAACGGCTTAGCCCAATTAATTGAGCAAAGTGTATGTATTTTACATTATTACAAAAAAAATTGCAAGTATTTATTATTGAAAGATATCTTGAAAAAATTTTAATTTTTGGTAAAATATAGATATGAACAACGAAATAAGAAAACTATACAAGCTGATGGAAAAGTGTACGCTCTGCCCGAGAAAGTGCGGTGTAAACAGACTGAAAGGCGAAAAAGGTGCTTGCCAAATAGGCAAAGATTTGAAAGTTGCCAGTATCAATCTGCACTATGGTGAAGAACCACCCATTTCGGGAGAGGCAGGTTCCGGAACGGTATTTTTTACCGGATGCAATTTGGCATGCGTATTCTGCCAGAACTATCCCATAAGCCAACTATGTAACGGATATGAAATATCTGCGGAAAACCTTGCCGATAAAATGATGGAATTGCAAAATAAAGGCGCAAATAATATAAACCTTGTTACACCTACACATGTTTATCCTATGGCGGCGGAAAGTATTTTTATCGCAAAAGAAAAAGGTTTAAAAATACCGGTTCTTTCCAATTGCGGCGGTTATGAAAGCGTGGAAGTTTTGGAACTTATGGAAAATTTTATAGATATATATATGCCGGATATGAAATATTCTTCCGACGAGAATGCAAAGAAATATTCAAAAGTTAACAACTACGTTGAAAATAACCGTGCCGCTGTAAGAGAAATGTTCCGACAGAAAGGAATTTTGTCCTTTAACGACGACGGCATGGCAAAGAAAGGCTTACTTATAAGGCATCTTGTTTTGCCTAATAACATTTCAGGTTCAAAGAAAACTTTTAATTTTGTTGCGAAAGAAATTTCCCCTGATACATATATGAGTGTTATGGCTCAGTACCATACCGCAAACAAATCTTCCCAATACGAAGAACTTAACAGAAAAATTACGCAGGAAGAATATGATGAAGTTTTAGAAGATTTTGATGCGGCAGGGCTGTATAACGGCTGGCTGCAGGAACTTTAGAGAGAGCAAAAAAAATATTAAATCTTCCAAGAATATTTGTAGAAGTTCGGGAGATAGTGAAATGTTTTTGGATAAAACTTTTTACTATTTTATTGATTTCACGAATATATTATATTTTTCAATATTATTTTCTTCTTTTGCCCATATTTCTATTTCTTTCAAATTTATTTTTTCTTTTTGTACTTTATATATCATTACTGCCTGCTCTAAAGACTGAGGATCATTCCAATAAAAATATCCTGCCAATCTGTCTTTAACTGAATCTGTTGGGCGTAATAAGTTTAATTGCCCATATTTCGTTTTTATTACTTCA
>CAJOJJ010000103.1 GCA_905234925.1 uncultured Endomicrobiia bacterium | reverse complement strand
CTGTTAAAGAAGTTCTTTATAGGATTTGATTTTTTCGGCTCTGAACCGATTTTGATAACAAAAGCTCTTGTATTTGAAGCATTTAATTCTTCAGGTACTTCGCTTATTGATACATTATATCCCTTTGAGATTTTTTCTAATTCTTGTCTGATAGGTAAAACAATACCTTCCGCACCTTTTGTAAACCAAAGCGAGCGTTCACCCATCATAGGTGTTGTTCTTTTACCTACTGCTTGTTCAAATTCAGGTGTATTTGCTTTGTAACCTAATTTGTTAGTTGATTCTCTTTTCTCTACATTTGCTTGAAAAGCAAGTCTATTGTTGAAATTCTGAACTCGTACGACTTCCATATACACTTCCCTTTTTGATTAAAATTTACTGCTGTAATATCACTCTATAATATTAATACATGTTATTTCGCTTATCGTCTCTTTCAGCAACATCGAGTATTTTTATAATAGGTCCTAAAACTGATGCAATTAGTAGTATTGCCAACAAACCATTTCCGCTATCTGCCTTTTGTATCTTCAAATTATTCTTTGGTATAAAAACATCTTTTTGTTTATTACTTTGAACATAACTTATGGTATTTTGTACAGTTTGTGGATAATAATTATGATTTTGCTTTTGTGTAGCCGGTAATATTGCAAAAATAGGTGCCAAAAGAGTTGTCTTATTAAGTTTCATATATTTACATATCCCTTTCCGTTTGAGTTGGAATGTTGTTTGAGATTTACCCCTATCATATCATGATAAAATCCGTAAAAATAAAATTTGCTAGCGGATTTGTGTACGGCATTTATGCAGGATAGCGAAAACCGTAACGAGTGCTTGCGTTAGCAAAACGAGTGACAGGTTTGAGCCGGAGCAAATCCAAGACAGAAGTCCGAAACTCGTCCCTGTGAGGAAACTGTAATGAGTGGCTATTTCTTGCAAAAGAAATATAACGAATGTAAGTTTACTCAGGGGTAAATATAATTTGGGGTTAATCTTTAAGCATCTCCGCTTGTCGAAAAATGCCAAAAATCCTAAGACGGGGTAAATATAATTACTTTATATTTTACGCAATTTGTGAAGTTTTAGTTTTTGTTTTTGCATAACTTCATAGGGGATACAATAATGATTCTTTCTGTATTTAATATTATTTTTTATAGTAGTAAACAATTTTAATAATCCGCCTTTTATCGTTAAACTTTTTCTCGGCGTTTCATCACAATGGTATGAAAAATATCCTTTCTCTTTAAATTTCAATTCTCGTTCCGATTCGTACTGTTCTTTGCTTAAAGATGTATAACATTTATTTAATCTTTTGCAAATTTCATCAATAATTACAGTCCAAGCATTTGGCATAGGCATTGCACATCTTGTATCAATTAAATAAGGCTTTCCGTTATATAATCCGTACTGTTCAAGTTTTCTTCCGTCTTTAGACAGTTCGCACCAAGAATTAATAATCCGTTTTGCTACCTCTAAAAAATGTTCTTTTGTAATATTTTTTGTATCTGCTTTAGGTTGTTTAACGATATATGTTTTGCCGTATTTTTCAACTGGGGTTAAAAACGGTATATCGAATTCAGGGTTATGTTCTCTATACTCAAGAGGATTTTCTAACGAAACTTTTAATATCTCATTATTAGGAATATCAAAAACAACAGTTAAACCTCCGTTATTATGGATATCCGTTACACTATTATCAATGTCTTTATGTTTTTTAAAATATAATTTTGAACCTTCTGCTAAATCATGTGCAATATCTTTGTGGTATTCGGCTCTCAAAGGTAAATTTGCCCAATCATCCGTAAGCTCAATGCCTTTGCCGTAAAAATTCGGGCTGTATCTGTTTTGATTTATATTTACAGAATTATAGATTTTCATATATATAATATAAACCTATAAAGAATAAAATTTGCTAGCGGATTTTGGCAAGAGTGAGGACAAAGTCCGAAACTCGTCCTTGTGAACAACTTGGCGGAGTGCTGTTTTCGTATGAAAACAAAAACGGAGTGCAAAAGTTGTGAACCGCCAATAATCCAAGACGGGGTAAATGCATAAAAACAGGAAGTGAAAATCATCACTTCTTTTGTTTATAATGCTTAAATAAGCATTTTTAATTTTTTCTCTGCAAGTATGTCATACAAGGCAAAACGAAGGAGTTTTGCAGCTAATTTTTCAGGTTGTTCTGCAATATATTCAGGATGCTTTATTACGTCAATATTCCACTTCACATCTTTTGGTGAAATTTTAAGAGAAAATTGTTTTAATTCGCTGTGGTCTAATGCGTCAGACAAATCAAAATCAGGGCAAATAACTTTTCTTGGAAATAAATTCCCCTCGTATAGAAATTCCGTTTTTGTCATATCAAAGTTCAAACCTTCCAGTATCCTTTTTATAGTTTTTTTAGTATTTCCCTCACTAACATAATCCGTAAATAATAAGGTTTTACCTGTATTTTTGCTAAATTCTTGCTCAATTCCATGAAATTTAAAATAATTTTTCCAATCTTCAACTTTGTAAGAAGTATGCTTATTGAAATACTGATTTTCAAAAGGGAATATGTTTTCTAAAATTTGGATTGAAAAAGGCAATGTGGCAGTATCTGCTCCCAATATTTGCATTGTTTCGGTAATAG
>CAJOJJ010000102.1 GCA_905234925.1 uncultured Endomicrobiia bacterium | reverse complement strand
AAGGAAACAGAATGGCGTTTTAATCATCGTCATGAAAATATTTACAAATTGTTATTAACTAATCTCAGAAATTATCCACTCTAATCTAGTCGAGAACCTTTTTTTAACTGAGATTCTTTTATGCTGCTTCATTTGTAATACGTATGATTTGATACTCTGCTTGCTTGAACTTTTGTTTCTCCTTATTTTATCAATACTTCTATCCGCCTAATTTTTAAAATGATTTCTTCCGCTGTTTTTACTTTTATTTTTCTTAAGTTTAACTCGTATCTCATACCTCTTTTTTACGAACTTTACGAAGAGGCTCGAGTACTTCTTTAAAATCAGCGATGTTTGCTTCGCTTATCTTATTACCTATTGACACTCTTCCGTTCGGTTCTATGCGAGTCCAAACAAATCCCATAGGAGCATCGGGAGTCGAAAATAAAGGTACAGTAGTA
The DNA here is from genome assembly GCA_905234925.1 of uncultured Endomicrobiia bacterium. Classification (GTDB taxonomy): domain Bacteria; phylum Elusimicrobiota; class Endomicrobiia; order Endomicrobiales; family Endomicrobiaceae; genus Ruminimicrobiellum. The sequence goes on along the minus strand of CAJOJJ010000102.1, from coordinate 1,631 downwards.
TTTTTTTCACATTGATGATCAGAATGTTCGATGTCAAAGCAGATTTTACAATTAAAAACACTTTTTATTTGAGAAGTATTTTTTATTTTATTAAGAATACTATTTTTTATTCTTGGATAAAGTGTACTTCCTGCAGAACAAGGTGCTGCACTGGCTATAAATATTCGTTTTCTTTTTGTCTAACCGGTTATAAATACTATCTTCTCCGTTATTTAAAGAACCATGATGAGTAGTTGTCATTATATCTGCTGACTTCAGAAAATCTTTTAATTTATCGAATTTTTCTATAATTATTTTATAAGCTCATTAATAACTTTCACTATTTTTTCCAAATCGTTGTGATTATTTAAATTTAGTTGATTTCCGTTTACTATAATTGATTTCAAAAAATTTTGAGCTACACTTTCGGGAGTTACTTTTTTCTGATGATTTTGTTTTGTAATATTGCTGATCGGCTGATGTTTAATAGTTTTTATAACAGTTTATCTTCCGGAATTTCTTCTGCTGTTTATTTTCATTCCTTCACTGAATTCACATATTCCTAATGATAATACAGCTAAACCTATTAAAATTTCTCTGTCCATAATAAATCTCCTTACTACTCTGAGCAGTATACGAATTTCCTATTCATTTGTAAAATAATATATTGAAAAACAATAAAAAATAACTTGCAGATAACTTAAACGCAAACGATACTTCAATTGCATAAATTTAGAAAACCCATGTATCAAAAAAGTTTAAATTACTCGAATCAAGTGTAAAGTTTGTACAGCGATAATATAAGATACGTAAACCATACGATGTTTACAGATCTTAACCGATCCAAAGCTTGAATTTTAATTTGTGTATTTATAAAGTTTTCCATATATTATCAAAAACTGAAAAATCATTAAAATACTTTTATACAAAGCGGACAATATTACCGTTACAATCGCTTAAGAAGCAGTCCGTTGCGAAAAATTTTTTGTTGCAGTTTCGGTTCGGAGATATATTTTCTTCTTTTTTCTCTTCTCTTTTTTAAGAGAGATTTTTCGGGATATGTTCTGATTTTGAAAACGTTGATGATACCGGTAATGCTCCTTGGTGTTAAGCAGAATGGATATACTAAGCAAAAATATAGTTGATTTAGATCATGCAGAAAGAGAAGACACATATTATAAAAAATATTTGAAAGAAACAGCACTTGTCGTTTTCGAAAATCGGAATCCGGGTCTGACGCTGCCAAAACAAAGGAATAACGTACTGAAAAAGTCGCAGATGCTGTTGTTTATAATCCACAACCTTGTTATACGGAAAGTATAGCAAAGGAGCTATTCTAAGTTTGAAAATTAATTATGAGTATAAAATAACTCAAAATCCTGAATACAGTCCGATGCAACCGACGACTGAAAAGTCGGGTACTCATAAGAAAATTGTGACGTATGAATCTGAAACCGGTTATTTAACGAATTGGAAAACATATAAAAAGGATAATAATTTTCTTTCCGTTTTTGTTGAACTCGATTCCTGAGCGAATCAAATTTCCGTTTGGCAGAGCGCCGTCTCTCGACGAATCCGAATGCTCAGCTTCTAAAATCTGCAATCTCAAAGGCACGGTTGCATTTCGTTTGTCGATTTTTATCCGAACAAAA
>CAJOJJ010000101.1:2193-3760 GCA_905234925.1 uncultured Endomicrobiia bacterium | reverse complement strand
CCGCCTACACAGGCAACAACGGCATAAGGAAGTTTACCTTCGTATTCCAAAATCTGTTGTTTTGCTTCTTTGCTTATCACACTTTGAAAATCTCTGACTATCATAGGAAAAGGATGCGGACCCATAACGGAACCGAAAACATAATGAGTATTTTCTACACTGTTGGTCCATTCTCTTAATGCTTCGTTAACTGCATCTTTTAAAACTCGTGTTCCAGATTTAACTGCATTAACTTTTGCTCCCAACAATTTCATTCTGTAAACATTCAGAGCTTGTCTTTTAGTATCTTCTTCACCCATAAAAATTTCACATTCCATACCTAAAAGTGCGGCAGCAGTTGCCGTTGCAACTCCGTGCTGACCGGCTCCTGTTTCTGCAATAACTCTTGTTTTACCCATTTTTTTTGCAAGAAGAACTTGTCCTAAAACATTGTTTATTTTGTGTGAACCGGTATGATTCAAATCTTCTCTTTTTAAATAGATTTTTGCACCGCCCAAGTCTTTTGTCATATTTTCCGCATAATATAAAAGAGATGGTCTTCCTGCATAATTTTTTAATAAATCGTTAAGTTCTTTTACAAATTCCGGATCATTTTTATAATGATTGTAACTTTCTTCAAGATGAATTATTTCGTTCATTAGTGTTTCAGGAATATATTGACCGCCGAATTGACCGAACCTTGTATTATTCATATTTTACTCTCCTGACTATATCTATAATTTTTTGTTTATCTTTTACTTTATTTGTTTCTACTCCGCTTGATATATCTATACAATACGGATTTAATTTTATTGCTTCATCTATATTGCTTTCGTTGATACCGCCTGCAAGAAAATAAGGTCTTATAAAGTTTTTTAATATGCTCCAATCAAATGTTTTTCCTTCACCTTTTCCCGCATCAAACATCAACCAATCCGCCAAAGAATTTCGCCATCGTATAATATCTTCACCTGTTTTAACTTTCACGGCTTTAATTATTTTTTTATTACAAACTTTTCTCAACTCACTTATATATTTATCATCTTCATCACCGTGAAGTTGAACGATATCTATAATTTTTTTGTTGCAGATTTCGGCTATTTTATTTATATCCTCATTTACAAAAATACCTACGGATAAAATATTTTTATCGAGTTTATTTCTTAATTTTTCTGCTGTTTCTGCCAATACCTGTCTGTGGCTTTTGGCAAAGACAAAGCCTGCAAAGTCAGCTTTTGCTTCGTTGACATATTCAATATCTTCGGGTCTGAATAGACCGCAAATTTTAATTTTAGTCATATATTCTCCTTAACAACTTTAACAACAAGATCCCGCATCAGGTGCGGGATGACAGCACTATGTGCTGTAGATTGCTTCGTCACAGATAACTACTCCTCGCAATGACGACAATGCGGTATTTTATACCATAGATTCCCGATTACAAAACAAACGACAGATCTCTCGTTGAAAATCTTTAAGATTTTCTCGCTCGAGATGACATAAATGTTACTTTCGGGAATGACAGAAAAGGAAGAGATATAAAAATTCCGCAAATAAAAAATTCATCCTAAACGAAAACATTTGTTTT
>CAJOJJ010000101.1:0-2080 GCA_905234925.1 uncultured Endomicrobiia bacterium | reverse complement strand
GCCCTTTTGACTGCACCCTCTGCGGTCCATATTGTAACAAGCTGCTACTGCCGGCTTCTCACCGCCCCGGCTCGCTGTTAGTGCTTTTCTTGTTTTTATCTCCGCATCATCGGTTTGTTGTTATAATGGAAGAATTATATTTTTATTTTTTTTATTTGTCAAGAAAAAAAATAATCTCCATAATCTTTAAAAATTAGCAATTTATTTTTTAATATTGTATCATATCTCCAAGTATGAATCTTAAACTTTTAAACAAAAGTTAAAATTTCCCAGGTTTGCCTATAGTTAATACCAACAAATTTTTATTTGAATCTTTTGCAGCCTATTGTTCCGCTCTTAATGATTGTACCAATTTATTTTTTATAGAGTTCTTTTATTTTTGCGAATCTCAGAAAGTGTTTCTAAATCGCCGCTGTCAATTTGTTGTTCCAATGCTGAAATAATACTTCTTTTTCGTTTTAAAAAATCAGGACCTGTTAAATTTATTCCTGATGTATGATGTGTGTTAAATTCACAATCACATGTAAGGTTTTCCACAAAAGTTTTAAGTTCTATTAACAATTCCTTTTCGGAAAGCGGATCAAATTTTCCTTCTTGTGCTTCTTCCAAAAGTGGTGTTCCCGGAAACAAAGTCAGTCCGCCTGTTCCTACAAGCATAGGTTTGCATTGATTGAATATTTTTGCGGAATTTATCGCATGTTCTTGGCTGTGTTTCTTGCCTGCAACACCGTTTAAAAATGTCATCCAATAATCAATTCCGGCATCTTCAAGTTTATGGCACTGTTCCAAAATATCTTTACTGCCATAACCTTTATTTATACGGTTAAGAGTCCAATCGTCCCCGCTTTCAACACCGAGCGATATTTCATTCATTCCCAAATCTTTAAGTTTTCTTAATTGTTCCACCGTTTTGTTTTTTACATCGGTAACTCTTCCCGCCATATATACCATTTCCATTTTCGGAAGATATTTTTTTATCATTTCCAATATCGGTGCAAGTTTATCGTAAGTTAAAACCAAAGGGTTGGCACTAAGAAGTTGAATAGTTTTTGCATTAGGTTTCATATCTGCTATTTCCTGCAAATCTTCTTCAATCCATTCCACAGGCTGTATGCGAAAATCCACATCTTTATACATTGTGCAAAATTTACATTTATTATGAGTACATCCCTGAGTAATTTGTAATAGCGGGAATGTAGGCCAATAAGGATTTCTGTATACAGGTTCCGTAAAATGCATTTGATTCTCCTTAATGAAGTTTATATTGATACAAGACATTATATCATAAAATATATAGCGTATAGCGAATTATATGTTTATGTTATAAATTTTTTCCGAACTCATACACTTTTTTAGGATAATCCGTTCTGTTTATTGAACCTGCTGTCCATACTCCCGGAACAATAAATCTGCCTATATCTTTCCATCCGAGATAATCCAATAAAACATCATAATGTGTTCTTATAGGCTGTTCATCGTGGCTTGAATTGTTTGCATAAGTCATAAAAAGAGCTGCCTTTTTAGGGATATGAATTTTACCGTTTATTGCATAAAATCTGTCTATAACGGTTTTAAGTTGTGCCGATATACCGAAATAATACATCGGAGTTACAAAAACAACCAAATCGGCATCAACAATATGTTCTCTTACAAAATTAAAGTCATCGTTGAATACACAAGGTCCGTCCATTCCGCACTTGTTACAACCGATACAAGGATGAACATTCTTAAATGCACTGTCAAATCTGAACACTTTATGTCCTTTTTCCGTTGCACCTTTTATAAAATTGTCTGCCAAGATATTTGAGTTACCGTTTTTTCTCGGACTGCCTGTTAAAACCAAAATTTTCATTTTTTTGTTCTCCGTATCAGATGTATTTGAAAAAACAGATTGCTTGAAAATCGTACTTCCCGCAAGCACCCCTGCAGCCAGTAATGAATTTTTTAAAAATTTTCTTCTGTCCATTTTTTGCCTTATTTCTTTATAAACTTATCATCGGATTTTGGAATACCGTTTACATCTTCAACATATCTTTCAACTTTCATGTGTAAATCGTATTTGTTCCTGAGTTCGGCAATT
>CAJOJJ010000100.1 GCA_905234925.1 uncultured Endomicrobiia bacterium | reverse complement strand
AAGGGAATGTAAGAATCAATAACGCAACAAAAGAAGAGTTATTATTGAGACCTGATATTTTAGAGCCGTTAGGATTTGAGAAAGATGATAGCGGAAATGCGATACTGGAAAATGTAAGGATAGATGCACAGGAAAAAAGTGGAAAGATTGTAGTAACGGTATCAAAGCTTACAGGTAAGGATACGATAGATGAGACATCTACGATAAAATATGTTACCGGGATAAAGACGGTAGAAGAGTTTGGGAAAGAAGATTCTTATATTGTTGATTTTAAGGTTGTGATTGAACAAGCTGAATTTATAGCCTTGCAGAGAGCATTAGATAATTTGAGTGCAGAATATTCAAGAGCAAACAGACAAGCCCTAAAAGATGCAATAGCAGCAGCAAATGAAGTTGGTGTTGATGTTATTAACGACCCCGCATATAAAGAAAAGTTAAATCTTTTATTGTCTGCAGTTATAAAAGATCATTCTTATAAAAGCGATGGAAGTAAATATTATTGGGATGAAGAAGCGAGAGACATATTTAGAAACCAAAGACTTGAATTTGTTGAAAAACAGAGAAATGGTGCTGCAGGTGATATAAATATCGGCGAAAATTTCTTCCTGCCGCCTATAGCAGACAAGACGGGAATGTCATCGGAAGAATTGATGGCAAAAATGGGAGTGATAAGTTTAAGTGATATTCTTGCAAATGACGGTTATAGAGAAACTGCAAGAAAAGTGTCTTTTGTTGATGCACAGATGAACGGTGGTATAGGTTCTTCGGTAGAGAGAAAAGATTGGTTAAAAGCAAAGAAAATTTATGAAGCGATGCAGTCGGCAAGAACGCCGGAACAAATGCAGCAGATACTTTTAAGTTTTGATTTCCTGGATGACGACGAAGAAATTGCTAAACAGGAGGCACAGTTAAGTGCTAAAGGTTCAGATTTGTACTTTAGAGTAAATGTTGGTACGGAAACCGAACCGAAATGGGAACTGTTAAGCATAACTGATGTGAAATTAGGTTCATTACTGGAAAAGAAAAAACAGTATAAAAATATTTCCGTTGTTATGTTAACCAGTCCTACATCCGAAGAAATTGTTGAAGAATTATATAGACAGCCGTCGAGAAATGATACTTCAAAAAATAACAGAGAAGCGATAAACGGTAAAGGTGCAAATATATTAGAGATATTCAGTGATCAAGATATTGCAAAGTTTGCAATGATAAATCAGGCTACGTATCCTTCGGTAAAATTGGATGGCAATAAATTCAGTTTAGTATTCAATAAAGAAGCTCCCGGCGGACATGGTGTTTGGTTAAAAACTTTATCCGAGAAAATAAAAGATGTTGACAATGCGATAGTATGTATATCAAATTCGGATGCAGTAAACAGCGGAACACCGGTAGAAGTATCCGGATATATGATTGAACAGAATAAAGGTATTGTTGTTTTGGTTGCAACAAGAGAAGATATTGATAGGAAAGGCGGAATTGTCGGGTTAAAGAAAGTTGTTTTAAATGACGGTAGAGAAATCTTTGTTCCAAGTATCATGGAACTTGCACAGGCGAAGAGCAGCAAAAATAAAGAAAATGCAATATTGTTTACGGAAATGGGCTTTGGAGAATATGAGGGAATAGTTCCTTTTAATACGAATACTGTTTTGATAAATGCAGGTTTATTCCATTTATTCTTAAAAGAATTGGAAGCTGTTTTGAGCGAAGACGAATATGCATCAATAATGTCGCCGGATTTGATTATAAATAATAAGACAGGCTATACACAGTTGGAGGGGGCATTAGGTTCTTCAGTATTTAATCTTAATGAGAGATTGGAAGTTATGAGGAACGAAGGAAATAAAGAAGTTGATGCTTTGCTTAATAAATATTTTCCTAACGGAATGATAGGGTTGGTGCTTGCAAATAAAGAACAGAGGACGAAAATATTTACTCCGTTTAAATTTGCAGTTGATTTTTGGATACAGTCGGTATCAGGAAAGATAAACCCTGAAACTATGGCTTGGGAAGTAAACAGGAAAGAGGCTGTAAATATAGATGCTCCAGCAAAGGTAGGTGATAAAAACACAGTATATGCTGAT
>CAJOJJ010000099.1 GCA_905234925.1 uncultured Endomicrobiia bacterium | reverse complement strand
TCCTGCATCGGCAACCCACAGACAGCTTACCGACGAGCAATTGATTGCCTGCGGAATTAATCCCGGTATGGTAAGATTTTCAGTAGGTTTGGAAAATGTAGATGACATTATTGCGGATTTGGAAAATGCATTAAAAGCAATTTAATTTCTCTTAAGATAAACGATATGTCTGTTTGTATTTTTTTTCTTGACAATAAAAAAAAATAAAAATATAATCTTTAAATTAATTACAACAAACCGATGATGCGGAGATAAAAGCAAGGAACGCACTAACAGCGAGCCGGGGTGGTGAGAAGCCGGCAGTAAACGACTTGTTAAGGGAGTTAGGAATAAAACTTTCTGAAATGGACCGCAGAGGGTGCAGTCAAAAGCAGGTGCAAATCTGACCGAGTATTCTGCAACGTAGGGCACGCGTAAGTTGCCGGGAATATGATGGTATTCCTTATAAAGTGTGAAATTGTGTTTTTTTGCAGTTTCAAATCAAGGTGGCACCGCGGATATTAAATTCGTCCTTGAAAACGTTTGTTTTCATTTAGGATGAATTTTTTTTGTTTTATATTAAAATTAATATAAGAATTAAAAGGAGATAAAAATGATAATAACTCTTAAGAAAAACCCGACAAAGCAGGAAGAAAAAAAGGTCATAGATGAAGTAAAAAAATTAGGTTATATACCGCACGTGGTGAAAGGTAAAAATATAACCATTATCGGTATGGTAGGAGAATTTGCCGAAAAGTACAGCAGACTGTTTGAAGCTATGGACGAAGTTGACCACATAAGCGAAATTGAAAAACCGTACAAACTTGCATCAAGAGATTTTAAACAGGAAAATACCGTAATAAAACTCCCTTACGGTGTTGAAATAGGCGGCAACAAAGTTCCCGTTATTGCAGGTCCTTGTGCAATAGAGAGCAAAAGTGTTCTTGATGAGATAGCAAAAATAGTTAAAGACGGCGGAGGAACTATTCTCAGAGGCGGAGCTTACAAACCCCGTTCTTCCCCGTACACTTTTCAGGGACTGGGGGAAAAAGGTTTAAAATATTTGCAGGATATAGGAGCAAAATATAAACTTCCGACGATAAGCGAAGCAATGTCCGTGGAACAGGTTCCTCTGGTAAGCAAATACTGCGATATCGTTCAAATAGGTGCAAGAAATGTTCAAAATTATGATTTGTTGAGAGCCTGCGGAAAACAAAAGAAACCTGTTCTTTTAAAAAGAGGTATGGCTACTACCATAAAAGAATGGCTGCTTTCTGCGGAATATATTTTAGCTGAAGGAAACAGCAATGTAATGTTGTGTGAAAGAGGAATAAGAACATTTGAAACGGCTACCAGATTTACGCTGGATTTAAATGCAATTCCCGTTGTAAAGAAATTGACTCATCTGCCGATAGTGCTTGATCCGTCGCACGGAATAGGAATAAGAGAACATGTGCCGACAATGGCAAAGGCATGTTTGGCGGTAGGTGCGGATGCAATAGCGGTAGAAATACATCCCAGACCGGAAGAAGCTTTATCCGACGGACCACAGAGTTTGTTAACTGACCAATATAAAAAACTCGTTTCCGAACTTAAAGTTTTGGCAACCGCATTGGGAAGAGAAATTTAAGAGGTAACAAAATGAATATCCCCAACTTTGAACAAATTGCAGAATTATCCAAAAATTATAAAACTATTCCCGTAAGCAGTGAACTCTACAGCGATATAAAAACACCCATACAGGTATTGAAAATTTTAAAATCGGCAAGCAGCCACTGCTATATGTTGGAAAGTTTGGAAGATTCTTCTACATGGGGAAGATACACTTTTTTGGGATATGATCCGAAACTGGAATTTACCTGTTTAAACAATGTCATTAAAATAAACGGTAAAGTTGTATCAAACAACGATAATCCTAAAAAATATATAAGAGATATTCTGGATGAATATAAAAGCCCAAAAATAGAGGCTTTACCGCCTTTTACCGGCGGTTTGGTAGGATATTTTTCTTATGATTATATCAAATATTCGGAGCCGTCATTAAAACTTGACGCAAAAGACGACGAAAAGTTTAATGATGTTTTGATAAAGTTATCGCTTTTGACAATTTAAAACAAAAAATTATTTTGATAATAAATATTAAAACCGATAACTTAAAAAAGAATTACGATATTGCCGTTAAAGAATTAAACAAAATGGCAGACCTTATAAAAAACGGCGAGCCTGCAAAAGATGAACCGTTGAAAATAAAATCCGATTTTAGATATTTGTTCAGCAAAGAGGAATACTGTGATATCGTCAACAAAACAAAGAAATATATTAAAGACGGCGATATTTTTCAGGCTGTATTATCCAACAGGATTGAAGCCGATATTGAGGGAAGTCTGCTTGATACATACAGAGTTTTAAGAACTACCAATCCGTCACCGTATATGTTTTATTTCTGCAGCAAAGATATTGAAATTGCAGGTTCTTCACCTGAAACATTGGTAAAACTTAAAGACGGAATTGTACATACTTTTCCTTTGGCAGGAACAAGACCGAGAGGCAAAACACAGGAAGAAGATTTAAAACTTGAAAAGGAACTTCTTTCCGACAAGAAAGAGCTTGCAGAACATAATATGCTTGTGGATTTGGGCAGAAATGATTTAGGCAGAATTTGTGAATTTGCAAGCGTGAAAGTAGAAAAGTATATGAGTATAGAGAGATTTTCTCATGTTATGCATATAGGTTCTACCGTAGCAGGAAAGATAAGGCAGGATAAGACGGCAATTGATGCCATAGATTCCGTTCTTCCCGCAGGAACATTATCGGGTGCACCAAAAATAAGAGCCTGTGAAATAATAAATGAACTGGAAAAGAACAAGAGGGGAATTTATGGCGGGGCAATAGGATATATTGATTTTTCCGGCAATATGGATACCTGTATATCGATAAGAATTGCTTTTAAAAAGAATAATAAAGTTTTTATTCGTTCAGGTGCAGGAATAGTAGCAGACAGCATTCCCGAAAACGAATATCAGGAATGTATAAACAAAGCCAAAGCAGTTGTAAATGCTTTAAAATTTTCGCAAAGCGAAAATTTTAATAAAAAAGATCTTTAAAAATTTGACGCAAAAAGAGAAACATATTCTCGTTTGCTCAATCGCCATTCGCTTGAAATTTTTAAAGGCGGGCTCCAACTGTCATTTCCTAACAACTATAGGAAGACGGAAATGACCACGAACATGGTCGCCCTAAAATTCTCTAAGCAACTGAATTTTACTCTAAAAATTTCAGCACTCATAGACGGCTACAGGCGGCACTCGAATATATTTCCTTTTTGCTGTTTCTTGTCCGTCATTGCGAGCCGACAAAGTCGGCGTGGCAATCCAGTGTCGTTGTCGTTCAACCGCGTAGCGGTATCATTCCCGAATTTGTTGTTATTTGTAGTTTTACAGTTGTTGTTTGTCGTGGTCGTTGCTGACCTTCTGAGCTTCCGACCATCCGACCTTCCGGCTGTTATTTCGGGAATCTATGTTATAAAAATACCAAAAACATCTCAGCTACTCAGCTGAGTGGACAAAGTCCGCGGCTCAGCTTCTCAGCTAGTATAGAACATAAGGCGAGCTGCAATGCAGTAGAAATTTAAAAGATAATGTCGCTATAAGGAGAAAAAAGTGATTTTATTAATCGATAATTACGATAGTTTCGTTTATAACTTATATCAATACATCGGTTCTATTAATCCCGATATTGTTGTAAAAAGAAATAATGAAATAACTATTGAAGAAATAGAAAAACTAAATCCTGAAAGAATAATTTTGTCTCCCGGACCGGGAAAGCCGAGCGATGCGGGAATATGTATTGAAATCGTTAAAAAATTTGCAGGAAACATTCCTATTTTAGGCGTATGTTTGGGACATCAGGCAATATGCGAGGCTTTCGGAGCAACAATTTCTTATGCAAAAACATTAATGCACGGAAAGCAATCAGAAATTACCATTGATACCGACTGCCCGATTTTTAAAGAACTTGATAAAAAAA
>CAJOJJ010000098.1 GCA_905234925.1 uncultured Endomicrobiia bacterium | reverse complement strand
AGTTGAGTTAGCTGATAGGCTGATAAGTTTTCGGTATTTGTTTTTAACAGAAAATTTTGCAAAGCAAAATTTTACTTTAAACTTCTCAGCTTATCACCTGCTCAGCTTCTCAGCTGTCTTTATTTTTTTGGATTATCTGAAAGGAGAGTTTTTGGCAAGGCAAATAAAAAAGACTGTATGGAGGTTGCGACGCCACTCATACAGTCATCGTTCATTTGCCCGTGAGGGCAAAGAACTAAAATTAAAAATAAATCAACATAGCTTCTGATTTATTCTTAAAAATTTAAGATGACTGTTTTTGGAGTCGCAACCTCTTTTGCTTACGCAAAAGGGCTCTACTTTCGTAGATCCAAAAACAATTCAATATTCAGTTATCAAAACTTCTTTTTTATTATAATACAAAAACAAAATTAAATCAAGAAGAAAAGAAACGGCAGTTTCCCGACAAAGACATTCGGGAATGACACCAATATGCGGTTACTTTGATTTTTTGATAAATCCGGTTTTCATCATATTTTGAGTTAAAGCTCTGCTTCTTTTTATCATAGCCATTGCCTGATTATAAAATTGGTCATAGCTTGCTTTCTTCTGAGCAACTTTTTCTTTTATAGCTTTTACCGCAACGGCTGCTGCAACCTGCGGATAAACTTTCCAGTCGTCCATCGTAGGCAAAATCTGTGTAGGTTTTATTTTACTTGCAGGAATACAAGCTGCCAGTTCCGTCGCTGCCGTAATACACATATTGTCGGTTATTGTAGTCGCTCTTGCATCAAGCGTACCTCTGAAAACTCCGGGAAAACCTAAGGAGTTATTTACCTGATTGGCAAAATCACTTCTTCCTGTTGCAACTACCGCAGCACCTGCTTCCATTGCATCCCATGGCCATATTTCGGGAACAGGGTTTGCACAGGCAAATACTATAGGATTTTTTGCCATCTTTTTAATCCACTCTTTCTTTATTACGTCAGGACCTGGCGTAGATAAGCATATCAAAACGTCGGCATTTTCCATTGCATTTTCTATAGTTCCCTGCACGCCTAAACCGTTGGTTTCGCAGCACATCGCCCACTTTTCCGGATGAGAATTTTTCAATTCTTTTCTTCCTTTATGTAAAGTTCCTTTAGAATCAACCATTATAATGTTTGCAGGGTTTGCTCCGTAAAACATTATCAATCTTGCGATACAGATATTTGCAGAACCTGCACCAAGCATTGCAATTTTAACTTTAGAAACTTTTTTGTTTACAACTTTTAAAGCGTTGATAAGTCCTGCCAAAGTTACAAGAGCCGTTCCCTGTTGGTCGTCGTGCCAAACAGGAATATGACATTCTTTTCTTAACGTATAAAGAATAGGAAAACATTTAGGCTGAGAAATGTCTTCCAAATTTACACCGCCGAAAGACGGCTGCAAAATTTTTACGGTATCAATTATTTTTTGTTGGTCTTTTGTTCCCAAACATATCGGGTAAGCATCTACACCGCCTAGATATTTGTACAAAAGGGCTTTACCTTCCATAACAGGCATTGCCGCTTCCGGCCCTATATCGCCAAGCCCCAAAACCCTTGTACCGTCGCTGACTACTGCAACAGAGTTCCATTTATTGGTATATTCGTAAGCAAGTTCAATATTTTTATTTATGTCCGTGCAGACTGAAGCTACTCCCGGGCTGTACCAAATGGCAAAATCATTAAAATCTCTTATTCTGCATTTGGGAACAACTTCAATTTTTCCTTTATAGAAAGGATGAAGTTTTCTTGCCTGTTCTGCCGGTTTTGCTGCATTTTTAAGGAGTTTTTTTGTGTCGGTTTTTTTTGTTTGTTTTTTGTTTTTCATAATAAAAATATCCTTACAAGAGTTTTATATTTTAAATATTATAGCATAAAAAAAATAACAAGGCAATTTTTATTTAATGCACTCGAACGACAAAAGACACCGGATTGCCACGCTTCGCTCGCGATGACGGACAACAACTGCAAACGGCAAAGACAAAAGAGGTGTTTTTATAACATAGATTCCCGACCAACAGAGTTTCGGGAATGACAAAGATGTGTTTTGTGAACATGGATTGCGGATCCTACGTGGTAAACAACAACGCCGCTGGATTGCGACGCTTCACTTGGTTCAAGATGGCAAAATCATTAAAATCTCTTATTCTGCATTTGGGA
>CAJOJJ010000097.1 GCA_905234925.1 uncultured Endomicrobiia bacterium | reverse complement strand
ACAAGCCGCATCAGTTCCTCGTGCCTCAGTGCGGCTCCGCTTGTGACAATTCCAATATGCGCAACCGGCAGGTCAGCTAGCTGCAGAATGCGGTTTTTTAGGGTCTCTTGATCCAGGAAAGGAAAGGTCTCAACCTCTGTTGCATTGAACCGGCTCTGTGAACAGAAGGCGCAGTTCATGGAACAGTTTCCACTGCGTGCATTGATAATGGCGCAGAGATCAATGCTGTTGCCGAAACGGGCTTCACGCAGGGCATTTGCCTGTGCAAAAGTTTTTGTCCGAACCTTTAATGTCTCTGGAATTGTGTAAAATTTTGATCTTCCCCCAATCTCACCGGTTTTGTATTCAGGAAGTAAAACCGGCTCGAAATCACATTTTAACTGTGTTTGAAAGAATACTCTATGTTCTTTAAAATCAAGCTTGTGGAACAAGTCAACATAATCTGCATACCAGGAAAAACCGGAAGTCTTATACGACAGCTCCATTTCCTTAGTACCGAAAACTTTGCTGTCTACAAGCCATGATATCGTGGGTTTAAGCATAAGTCCTTCGGGAAGACCAGGCAAGGATATTTCCCCTGCGGGATTAATGATTATTTTATCATTAGCTGTTTTCAGAATAATACCGCCGTTAACCGCAAGAAGCATACCCGATATCTGTTCTTTTTTTGAATTGGAACTTTGTCTTTCTATAGTGATATCTTTACCGATGTATTTTTGAAGAAGTTTGCTGCTGTTGACAAGATCATAGTCATAATTTTGTTCCAAAATGGAAATTTTATCCGCATCGGAAAGGAATTTCGGAAGAACGCTTGTAGGATCTATTTTTGCTGCAACATCCGTAAACTCTATTTTCTGAGAACCCTCATAAAGATCAAAATTTTTTACATCTTTAACAAGAGCAAAATCATTATTATAAACTGTTACCGAAGTCGAATAAGCCAAAAGCGGACAAAACAACAATAATGTAACAAAAAATAATCTTTTCATTTTATTTTTTTCCTTATACAAAACATCCGAAAACTATAAATATTGTTCTTCAATTTTTGTAATTTTATCTATTCTTTTTTGATGTCTTTGTTCAAATTCAGTCTCTAAAAATACTTTTATCCAAGAAGAAATATCATCAACACTTGCAAATCTTGCTCCCGCACACATAATATTTGCATTGTTATGCTGAGCTATCAATTGTGCCGTTTCTTTACTCCAGCAAACTGCAGCTCTGATACCTTTCACTTTATTTGCTGCAATAGACATTCCTATTCCTGTACCGCAAATAAGAATGCCTTTATCAGCTTTTTTTGAAGAAATATTTTCTGCAACTTTCAATGCAAAATCGGGATAATCGCAACTATCCGCAGTGTATGTTCCGCAGTCGATAATTTCGTTTCCTAAAGATTTTATAAAAGATATCAACTTATCCTTTACTTCTATTCCTGCATGATCACATCCGAATGCAATTTTCATTTTTGGTCTCAATTAAAGAATATATAATTTATCGCCGTTTTTAACTCCGGCAGCATTTGCTTCTTCCATATCCAAATGACATTCCAAAGCCATCTTATCGCTTACTCTCGCAATAACGTTATCAAAAATAAGCCCTCTTTCACCCTCAGTTTTAAGTTTCAAACTGTCGCCGTTTTTTACTCCGTAAAATTCGGCATCTTTAGTCGTAAAATGGATATGTCTCTTTGCAACTATACAGCCCTCTTTCAAATCTATGCTTCCTGCAGGACCTATAACCTTTATCGGTTCGGAACCCGCCAAATCACCGGACAGTCTTATACAAACATTTACGCCGAGCCTGATTGCATCGGTTACAAAAATTTCTACCTGAGTTTGTTTTCTTAAAGGTCCGAGAACTCTTACTTTTTCTATTGCTCTCTTAGGTCCCTGTATCGTTACCGTCTCATCACAGGCATGTTCTCCGGGCTGAACCAAATCCTTTGTTTTTGTTAAAGTATGTCCTTTTCCGAATAATGTTTCCATATCTTCTTTTGATAAATGAATATGTCTGTTAGAAACATTTGTCAATATAGGAAATTTTGCTCTATTTTCGTTCATTTCTTTCTTCCTTATTTCGCAAATTTTACCAAAGCTTCAAAATCTTCAGCTTTTAAGCTTGCACCGCCGACGAGACCGCCGTCTATATCTTCTTTCTTCATAAGTTCGCTTACGTTGGAAGGTTTTACCGAACCG
>CAJOJJ010000096.1 GCA_905234925.1 uncultured Endomicrobiia bacterium | reverse complement strand
TTGTTTTTCTTAGCTGATAGGCTGATAAGTTTTCGGTATTTATTTTTAACAGAAAATTTTGCAAAACAAAATTTTACCTTAAACTTCTCAGCTTATCACTTTCTCAGCTTCTCAGCTATCTTTATCTTTTTGGAAAAATACGAAAGGAGAAACATTTTTGTGAATAGCAAAAATAAAAGCGGCCGTGTACGATGGTTTCAGCCCAATCATACACAGCCGCTTTCTTTCGCCCGCAAAGGAGCGAAAGATAAAACCATAAAAATAAATCAACATAGCTTCTGATTTATTCTTACAAATTTTTTAACGACTGTTTTTGGAGCTGAAACCCTTTTTGTTTTCACAAAAGTGGTGTCCTTTCGGACATCCAAAAACATTCAATATTCAGTTATTAAAAACTACACTTTCCTAAACTATTATAATACAAAACAAATTTAAAATCAAGAAAAAATTTTTTGCATACTGTTTGCTTATCGTTATTTCTTCAGCATTTTGCGGAATAACAAAATGCCCACTATCAGCAGAACAAAGTCCGGCAGCCACATTATGCACCACGACGGAACATAGCCTTTCTCGCCGACATTTAACGAAATAACAAGAAACAAATAATATGTAAAAATCACTCCCAAGCTCATACCGAAACCGATAGCTTTTCCACCTTTACCTGCCATAATTCCGACGGGAATTGCTATCAGCACAAATACTATCGGGGCAACAGCCACACCCCACCTCAGCCAGTATTCATTTGCCAACGTATTCCTTTCAAAATCGTTCGGGGCGGTTTTTATTTTCTCTCTTAATTTGTGAGAATTCAGTTCCCTTATTGCCGTATCGGAAAAATCTATCTGCGATGAAATCGGAATAGTAAACTTATAAGTTCCGAAATTCATATGTATCATAGAGCCGTACTCGTTGGGGTCTGTTCTCTGCCAGTACCCGTCGTAAAGCGTTAAAATAACAGCTCCTTTATCTACGCCTATTGTTCCGTAAGATGCGGCAATTCTCCACGGTATATGGTCTGTTTTTCGTCCTTCATCTTTATTTTCAAGTTTTTCGAATTTGTAAATATTTACGCCGGTAAGAGTGTTGTTTTTGGAGTTTACTTCGTGGGCATATATTTTATAGTCGCCGATAGACGTGATGGTTTTTTCGCTGAATTTTGCAAGCGGTGCTTCGGTTAAAATTTTCTTATACAAAGTTCTAAAATACTGATGTGTTGACGGGGATAAGTAGTGGTTAAACCACACAAGCCCTATGCTTATACCCGCTACAAAAACTATCAGCGGCATAGAAAGCGTTTTGTAGGAAATGCCCGTTGCTTTCATTACGGTAATTTCGTTATCCTCGGCAAACCTGCCGTAGCTGAGCAACGCACCGAACAGAATTGCCATCGGTATTGTAAGCGATAAAATGTTCGGAATAATAAGAATAAACAACTGCAAAATAAGAAAGAAACTTACCCCTTTAGACAAGAATAAGTCCACAAACTGAAATATTTGATCTAAAAGAAGTATAGCGGAAAATATTACCAGCCCGAACCCGAACGACGCTATAAATTCTTTTAGAAGATATTTGTGCAGAATTTTAACCATTGTTTTTTATTGTACATTATACATTGTACATTGTACATTAAATTAAAAATCGCTTTGCGATTTTTAATTTAATCCCGGTATATTCAGTCCGCCCATAAGCTTTTTGCTTTCTTCTGCCATAGCTTTCTGTGCTTCTTTTATTGCTTCTTCAAAAGCGGAAAACATTAATTTTTCCATATCTTTAACGGATTTCTCTGCAAAGTCTTCAGGCAGTTTCAAGCTTACAATTTCATTCTTTGCATTCATAGATATCAAAATGCCTTTATAATTTACGTCGACAATTTTTGCTTTTAAAGTTTTTTCCATCTCTTTAACTTTGCTTCTCATAGACATTGCTTCTTTTGCCATCTTAAATAATTCCATTTTTGTTCCTCTTATAATAATCTTTAAGCTTTAAGCCGTCAGCTGTAAGCTAAATTAAAAATCGTTAAGACGATTTTTATTTTCTCATAATTTTACCAATTTCCTAGACATTTTTCAATATAAAAATATCTTTATAAGATTAAAAAAAGAGTGGAATTGCTGCTATCAAACCACTTGAAAAAACAAGTAAAATAAAAAGAAATTTTTCGACTTAATTTTATTTTTTTGTTTGATAACAAATATCCCTGCTCTTATTTTA
>CAJOJJ010000095.1 GCA_905234925.1 uncultured Endomicrobiia bacterium | reverse complement strand
TGCTCGTCAATGCCGTAGAAAATGTTAGAGTTTGACGATGAAGGTTATATATGAATTTGATACTAACAGCGAGAATTTTGATCCTGCGCAATTAAAAATTTTTCAGCAATCTCAAGAAATGGCGTATACAATTAGAGAAATTCCCAACAAGTTCGTGGTTGGGAAAAATATTGACTACTGAAATTCTAAAATGTTAAATAATGTGGTGAATTTCAACAAAGTTTAACATTTTTTTATTTGCCGGATTTGGTGCATTTTCAAAAGTGCTGATTTTACAGGCTTTTCAAAAGAAATGTTAAAGAATGAGTATTCTTTAACATTTGTGGTTTTGATGAATAATTGTTTCAAAAATGCAACTATTATTTAGAAAAAATGAAACTATTATTTAATGCACTTTTTTTCTGCTGAGAGTATATTTTGCTTGATTTTTAGATTTGTAGATAATATAATATCTATATATTAGTTTAAATGCACGAAAGGATAATATATTGTCTTTTATATTGAAATCCCCGCAGGAGGTTATGCAAGATATTGCACTCCGAGCAAAAGCCAAACGCTTGGAACAAAATTTAACTCAGCAAGGGTTAGAAAAGGCTAATATCAATTCTGATTTTAATTATTCTTTTATCTACACCTAAAGAAGTGCGCACGGAAAGGTTTTGATCTTATCTTTTCTTCATTGCAAAAAAATGTAAAGGAGATTAGAAATGAAAGGAAAAAGAAAATCTTTAAAAGCACTTATTTTGCCACTTATAGCGGCAATGCTTATTTTTATTCCCGTAATGGCAGTACCGCAGGCGACAGAAGCGGCTGTAGAATCAGTTTCAACACCAATGCTTCAGAATAGTAAAACAAGTCAGGCGTTCTCATATAACTATGATGAAAAAGATGAGTCCGATATAACTATTACAGTTAATTATAATCAAGAAGCTGCATATAAACATTTTCAGAAGCTTAATGCATATCGTGCTACTTATGCAAAAAATACAAACAACAAAAAGGATACTTTCTTTAAATATGCAAAATCCCATGTGTTGATTTTTGACAGTAAGTTAGAAAAATTTGCCTTAGAAAGAGCTGCTGAATTATGTTTTTTGTTTGAACACTCAAGACCGAACAAAAAGTTGAATCCTTATGGTGAAAATATTTCTATGACAACAAATGTTTCTTATAAATCTACGAGCGATAGTATAGCAGAATGTACATTGAATCAGTACATAAATAGTAACGGTCATAGACAGAACATGCTGTCTGCTTATGAAGGCAAAGATTATAAGTCTGTAGGTATTGCTGTTGTTCACTTTGGTGGTTATACTTATTCTGTGCAGGTGTTCAGCAGTGCCGAGGGAGACGGAAAAAGATTGGCAACTGCAAATAATACAGTTACCGTTCAATATAATCCATTTAAGCAGTATAAAGATAGTAAAACAGGAGAAATAAAAACAGTTAAAGATCATGTTGAAGATACCTGGTCTTATCAAGATACATTTGCTAATGCAGCTATTAGAAATGAAAAAAATAAAACTTTGAAAAGTGAAGAGCCTTATACTATCGATAATGTTTTAAATGGAACAATAAAATATGGTCAAAACAAAAATGTTAAGGCAAAAGTAAAAATAAACTCTACAAATGAAAATGTAATCAGTGTAAATGGAAATATTTTAAAAGCCAATAATTCCGGTACAGCAAAGATATCTTTCTATGCTGATCCAATATATGGAGTTAAAAAAACTATTACTTTCACTGTTCCGACAGTGCCGCCTGCGAGCGTGACGTTAAACAAATCTTCACTCAATTTAAATGTAGATAAATCAGAAAAGCTAATTGCTACTGTAAATCCTTCTAATGCAACAAATAAAAAAGTCACATGGAGCTCAAGTAATAATTCTGTTGCTACAGTAGCATCTGATGGAACTGTTAAAGCTGTTAAGACTGGAACAGCGACTATAACTTGTAAGACAACTGATGGCGGAAAAACTGCTACCTGTAAAGTAACGGTTAATGCTCCCCCTATTGTCCCTACCGGCGTTTCCCTCAATAAGAAAGCTTCAACATTAAATATCGGCGGAACCGAAAAACTTACAACTACGATAACGCCTTCAAATCCAACAAATAAGAATGTTACATGGACATCCAGTAACACAAAAGTAGCAACGGTAGATAAAAATGGAAATGTTAAAGCTGTAGCGGCAGGAACAGCGACTATCACTTCCTGTAAAGTTAACGTAGATGGCTGGGTTAATACAAATGGCAAGTACAGCTATATAAAGGACGGTAAGAAGGTAACAGGTTTTTATTATTTTACAAGCAAAGAAGGAGAGAAAACACCTCATTGGAGTTATTTTGATAAAAACGGAGTTTTACTTACCGGTTGGCAGTGGTTAGGAAAAGGAACAAATAATCCTGACGGAAACAATGCAAAGCATATGTCATATTTCGGAGAAAACGGCTGGTTAAGAACAGACTGGCAACAGATGGGTAAAGGAACAAGCAACTCATTTGGCGAAAACACTGCAAAACATTGGGTATATTTTGGTTCTAACGGATGGCTGCGTACAGGTTGGGTGCAGTTAGGAAAAGGAACAAGTGAACCTGATGGTAACTCTGCTGTACACTGGTCATATTTCGGAGAAAACGGCTGGCTTCGAACGGGCTGGCAGGAGATGGGTAATGGAACGAATAACCCTGACAACAACAAAGCAAAGCATTGGTCATATTTCGGAGATAATGGTTGGTTGAGGACAGGAAAGCAAACAATAAACAAAAAAACATATACTTTCAATGATGTAGGCTGGTTGACAAACCCGACTAAACCTTGATGTATTCGCTAATGAAAATGTTTATTCAAAAAAAGAAAG
>CAJOJJ010000094.1 GCA_905234925.1 uncultured Endomicrobiia bacterium | reverse complement strand
GCTTCAATAAAAAAAGTTGCTGCAGCTTTGGATGTTCCTGTTAATTATTTTATTGAACAAAATGAAAAAAAACAAAATGACGGTAACATAGATTTAAATTTTGTAATGACTTTCGTAAACGAAAAAACTAAACGTCTTGAATTGGAAGTTGAAGTGCTGAAAAATAAAATTCAAAATCTTGAAGATAAAATGAATAAATAAAATACTTGCAATTTGTGTTTTAAATTTGCTATAATACCCTTATTATAAGGTGTCCCAAAAGGACACCTTTTTTTAATAAGAAGTAAGGAGTAGCTATGACTATACCCGAACAGATAGAAAAAATTATTTTGCCTGTTGCCGAAAAAGAAAATGTAGAGATAGTTGACATTGAGTATGTTTCCGAAAGCGGACAGAAGATTTTAAGAATTTATATTGATCATCCGAACGGAGTAAACCTTGATCTATGCACGAAAATGAGCCATCTTTTCGGAACAGAAATTGATAAAAATGATCCCATAACGGAACATTATGTTTTGGAGATATCCTCTCCCGGAATAGACAGGATTTTAAAGAAAGAAAAAGATTTTTTAAGGTTTAAAGGTTTTAATGTTAAAGTTACCACGCTTGCTGCAATAAACAATCAGAAACATTTTAAAGGTACTTTGGTTGCGGTTGCAAATAACAAAATAGTTGTTGATGATGTTACAAACAAAATTGTAGAAATAGAAATAAAAAATATTTTACGGGCACAAGTAATTACCGAAAATTAAAAGGAGGAGTAAAAAAACAAAATGTCCAGTGAACTTATTAATGCTCTTGAAACAATACAGAAAGAGAAAAAAATTCCTAAAGAAGAAATTTTAAAGGTTATAGAAAATTCGTTGGTATCGGCATATAAAAAACATGTCGGTAAAAGTGTTAATGTTGAGGCAAAAGTTGATACTGAAACGGGTTTAATGAGTGCATGTGTTGTAAAGAAAGTTGTTGATAATGTTGTAAATCAACAGCTTGAAATCAGCAAAGAAGATGCAAAAAAATATCTTAAAGGTGCGAAAGTCGGCGACGAGGTAAGAATAGAGCTTGATACCGACGATTTTGCAAGAATTGCAGCTCAGACCGCAAAACAGGTTATCGTGCAGAAAATTAAAGAATCCGAAAGAGATTCTCTGTACGAAGAAATGAAGAGTAAAATCGGCGAGATGATAAACGGTTCCATTTATAAAATTGCCAACAGAAATATCATTGTGGATTTGGGAAGAACGGAAGCGATACTTCCCGTTTCCGAACAAGTTCCGAAAGAAACTTTTTCCGTCGGCCAGCATATAAGAGCTTTAATAGTTAAAGCTGAAAAAAATACCAGAGGTCCGAATATTGTTCTTTCCAGAACGCATCCCGATTTGGTGAAAGTTTTGTTCGAACTTGAAGTTCCGGAAATTTATGAAAAAGTTGTTGATATAGTAAATATCGTCAGAGAACCTGGCTTAAGAACCAAAATTGCGGTTGTTTCTCATAATCCGAAAGTTGATCCTGTAGGTGCATGCGTAGGCGTGAAAGGTGCAAGAATTAAGCCTATTATTGATGAACTTAGAGGAGAAAAAATAGATTTGGTTCCTTTCTCCGAAGATGCCATAAGCTATATTACTGCAGCCATTTCTCCTGCAAAGCCTATAAGCGTTACAATAATTAATGCCGAAGAAAAACAGGCGGAAGTTATTGTTTCCGACGATGTTTTGTCGCTTGCGATAGGTAAATCGGGACATAATGTCCGTCTTGCGGCAAGGCTTACCGGATGGCATATTGATGTAAAATCGGAAGAACAGAAAAAACTTGAAAAAGAAAGTAATGAAGCTGCACAGTCCGAAGTTTTGGACAGGCTTGACGGTATCAGTGATAAAGTAAAAGCTTTACTTGCTCAGGCAGGACTTACCGATATAAATAAGCTTGCAGGGCTTAGCGTCGAAGATTTAACGACTCTTCCCGGAATAGGGGATAAAACTGCAGAAAAAATTATTGAAGCTGCCAAAAATGCGGCTGCAAATGCTCCTGCAGAAGAAGCAGTTGCAGAAGAATCAACAGAAGAAACAGCAGAATAATTAGCAATCAGAAATTAGAAATTATCAATTTCGGAAAAACTGCAAATGTATTAGATTTTTTGCAGAGCAAAAAATGCTAATTAATAGTCCGAAGGACACATGAATTGCTCATTGTTGATTTCTAATTAAATTCTCATTAAATTCTCAGCTTTTCAGCTAAAAAATCACGGAACGATTTTTTAGAAGGAGTGAAAAATATGACAACAAATACAACAACAAAGAAAACAACCGTAAAGAAAAC
>CAJOJJ010000093.1 GCA_905234925.1 uncultured Endomicrobiia bacterium | reverse complement strand
TATTGTTATTCAACTCTTCATATTTATATCCATATAAAATATTTTAAAAAAAATTTTCTTAATGCTATAATAATATATTTATGACTAATATCCTTGAAGAATTAAAAGAAAACAAAAATCTTTTGGATAAAGATTTAAAAACTATTCTTTTAGATAAAACAATTAACGAAGAACTTTTTAAACAAGCTGATGCCGTACGCAGAGAAATTTACGGCGATGCCGTTTATCTTCGCGGTTTGATAGAGATAACCAATTATTGCAAAAACGGATGTTATTATTGCGGAATAAATTGCACCAATAAAAAAATTGAACGATACAGATTGACAAAAAAAGAAATTCTTAACTGCTGTAAAATCTGACATTCTCTCGGATTTAGGACATTTGTTTTACAGGGAGGAGAAGACATTTTTTTACCGATGAAAAAATCTGTGATATTATTTCCGCAATAAAACAGGAGTATTCCGACTGTGCAGTTACTTTATCTTTGGGAGAAAGAAGTAAAGGAAGCTATCAGGCTTTTTTCAACGCCGGTACAGACAGATATTTACTGCGTCACGAAACTGCAACGGAAACTCATTACAGAAAAATTCATCCCGAAAATATGTCTTTAGAAAACAGGAAACAGTGCCTATTTTACTTAAAAGAAATAGGTTATCAAGTCGGCAGCGGTTTTATGGTAGGTTCTCCTTATCAGACTGTAGAAGATGTTATTGAAGATTTGCGTTTTCTGCAAAAACTAAAATCTGATATGATAGGAATAGGTCCGTTTGTTCCTGCTAAAAATACGATTTTTGAAAAATTAAAACATGGAAGTTTGAACATAACATTAAAACTTATTGCAATTTTAAGACTAATGTTTCCTTACGCATTAATTCCCGCGACAACAGCACTCGGAACAATTGATCCGCAAGGAAGAGAATTGGGGCTTAAGGCAGGTGCGAATGTTGTTATGCCTAACCTTACTCCGGTGGAGTACAGAAACTTGTATTCGTCGTATGATAACAAAATATGTACCGGCGAAGAAGCTGCGAAATGTAAAGGTTGTTTGGAACGGAGAATAACTCAAGCCGGTTATAAAATAGTTACATCCAGAGGCGATGTAAAAAAGGTAATTTAATTATGAAAAGAAAAAAAGCATTAATAGCAATGAGCGGCGGTGTCGATTCTTCCGTCGCAGCCTTGTTGTTAACAAAAAAAGGATACGAATGTATCGGATGTACGATGAAACTGTATAATAATGAAGATATAGGTATTTCAAGCAGAACATGCTGTTCATTGAAAGATTTTAACGATGCAGGATCGGTTGCAAGTAAGCTTGGAATGAAATACTATGTTTTAAATTTCTCTTCGGACTTTAAGAACAAAGTAATAGATAAATTCGTTCAATGTTATGAAAGAGCCCAAACGCCGAATCCGTGCATAGATTGCAACAAATATATGAAATTTGAAAAACTCTACAATATGGCACAAAATTTGGATTGTGACTGTATCGTTACAGGACATTATGCAAGAATAGAAAAATCAGGAGACAAATATTATTTAAAAAAAGCTGTTGATGAAACTAAAGATCAAAGTTATGTATTGTACTCTCTAACGCAAGATACGCTTGCTCATACTTTATTTCCTTTGGGTGAGCTTCATAAAAATGAAATTCGCAAAATTGCAAAAGAAAACAATTTTATTAATGCCGACAAACCTGACAGCCAAGACATATGTTTTGTCCCGGACGGTAATTATGTTAAAGCTATTGAGCGTTTTTCAAACAAAGAAATTAAACCCGGAAAATTTATTGACACCGACGCCAAAGTTATAGGCAGACATAAAGGTATCGTTCACTATACCATCGGGCAGAGAAGAGGTTTAGGCTCTTTTCAAAAGCATGTGTATGTTTGCAAAATTTCCGCAGAAGATAATACCGTTATGCTCGGAAATTTGGAAGATTTGTTAAAACGAGAATTTTTTGTAACGGATTTCAACTGGACTCTCGGCGAACCTCCGGCAAAAAAATTCAAATGTTCCGTAAAAACACGCTATCGTCAGCAGGAAAAACCTGCAAAAGTTTTAACAGAGGGAAATAACAATGTAAAAATAATTTTTGATGAACCTCAGAAAGCAATAACCCCGGGACAAGCTGCAGTTCTATATGACGGTGATATCGTTTTGGGCGGCGGAACAATAATATCAATTTAAAATTTATAAAATTCTTTGCAAATAATCTTTTAATGTTATAAAATACATACTTAAAATAAAATTTAATAAGGAACAATAAAATGAAAGATGAATCAAAATGTTTACATTCCGGCTACACTCCCGTAAACGGTGGACCGAGAGTAATGCCTATATACCAAAGCACAACATTTCGTTA
>CAJOJJ010000092.1:4746-6235 GCA_905234925.1 uncultured Endomicrobiia bacterium | reverse complement strand
CGGGCACATTTCTCTTGGCGGACCGGGCAACAAAAATATTGTTTTTCTCACTTTTTTAGTTTCGTCAACGGCATAATGAAAATGCAGCATCTGTCCCGGTGCAGTACCGAATCTGTTTTCCAATACTTTTGCACCTTCAAGTATTTGTGCCTGTCTTTCATTGTTTGCTGCAGGGCAGTCTATTCCTCTTTTTTCAAAATACTGAACTATTGCTTTTTGAACATTTTCATCTTTATATGTTTTTATATCCAAAACTTCAGATACCGTCTCTACGGTAATATCATCAAAAGTCGGCCCCAATCCTCCCGTTACGATAATAACTGAACTTCTTTTTATGGCAGCGGAAAGAACCTGCAGAAATTCATTTTTTCTGTCGGAAACCGTCGTAACCAAAGATAAATTTACACCCAAATCGTTAAGTTTTTCCCCGATAAATCCTGCGTGGGTATTAAGTTTCCCCGTAAGAAGTTCACTTCCCGAACAAATTAGTTCTATATTCATATTATACATCCTTAAAAAATAAACCCGCAAACAAAAAATATTGTTTGCGAGTTTCGTTTTTATAATTTAAAATCAACAACGACACTGGATTGCCACGTCGCTTGCTCTGCAAGCTACTCGCAATGACGGACTAACAGGTATTAAAGCGAATGGGCAGATTTAATAAACTCTGCAGTTTTGTTAAAATCTTTTCTGCGTTGTAATCTTTCAATACTTGAATCAGCCTCTACCGCATACGGCTTATATTTTTCAACAATTTCTTCAACATTATCGGAAGATATCCCGCCCGTTATAAAACAAGGAACAGATATATTTTCAAGCGTTGAAAGATTATCCGTAACAATTGATATATTACCGTTTTCATCCGTCGAAGATATATCAAGGACAAAATAGTCAACATTACCGACATAAGCCTGTAATTGTGCAAGTTCTTCAACTGTTGTGAACTTCATATACTTTAATACTTTTACTCCGAGAGAAATAGATAATGCTTTACAAAATTCCGGAGTTTCGTTTCCGTTAAGCTGAACCGCTTTTATCCCCGTCTTTTTAACAACTTTTGTTATTGTTTTTTGGTCACTGTCTGCAAATATACCAACAGCAAGAACAAACGGAGGCAATTTTTCATTTACATCTTTCAACATTTTGTCGGAAACTTTTTTAGGAGAATCTTTTATCAGATGAAAACCCAAATAGTCCGCACCCAAATTGGTGGCACTTAATGCATCATCATAGTTTGTAATACCGCAAATTTTTACTTTTAACATTTTTATTTCCCGTAAATTTTTTTAGGGTCAAAGATTTTCTCTCCGACAATTCTTGTTTTACCCGTAAAAGATAATTTTCTGTAGAAACAGCTCCTGTATCCCGTATGACAGGCGGAATTTCCGACCTGAATAACTTTCAATAAAATACAATCTGCATCGCAGTCATAATAAATTTCTTTTACTTTCTGAATATTTCCGGACTCTTCACCTTTTATCCAAAA
>CAJOJJ010000092.1:0-4738 GCA_905234925.1 uncultured Endomicrobiia bacterium | reverse complement strand
AAGGTTTTTTCAAAAGATTCGGCGTTCATATATGCAACCATCAATATTGTACCGTCTTTATAGTCCTGAACAACTGCCGGTATCAAGCCGTTCTTATCGAACTTTAATTGTTTTGTAATTTCCAACATCTTTATTTCCTCCTGCAAAAACAACAATTTATAATTTATATTTTATAATTAACGACGAAAGATACAAATGAACTTTAACATAGATTCCGTGTCTGTTCGTTCCGAACGCAGGAATGATAAACTGTTTTCTTTGTCGTTAAACTTATAAGCTTATAACCTTATAAGCTCATAACCTGTAGTTCTAAACCTTTCAGCTTTTCACCTTTTCAGCTATTAAGCTGTCATTATACATTGCCGTTTAAAGCTCTTATTGCTTCTTCCAGTTTAAAATCTTCGGTATATAAAGCTTTACCGACAATTGCTCCTGTAACACCGTACTTTTCAAGTTTTGCTATTTTTTTAACGTCGTCTATAGTAGTTACTCCACCGGAAGCTATAACTTTCATTTTGCTTGTCTTTGCAATATTTTTAAGACCGTCAATGTTTGGACCTTTAAGCATACCGTCTTTCGCAATATCGGTATAAATTATTTCCTGCACACCCATTTCTTTAAGTTTCTCTATCATTTCTTCCGTCTTTATCGGTGTAATTTCTTTCCAACCGCCGATAGCAACTTTCCCTTCGTAAATATCAAGAGCAACAATAATTTTTTCCGGACCGTATTTTTCTATTGCTTGTCTGACAATATCGGGATTATAAACGGCAACCGTTCCCAATATCGCATAAGAAGCGCCCAAAGTAAATATATCGTCAATACGTTTCATATTTCTTATTCCGCCGCCGACCTGTACGGGCATATCAACACTCAAACAAATATTTCCTATAATGGCATTATTTGTTTGGTTTCCGGAGAAAGAACCGTCCAAATCAACTACATGAAGTCTTTCTGCTCCTTTAGCTTTCCAAAGTTTCGCCATAAAAAGAGGATCTTTGGAATAGATTGTCTCGTCGGCAATTTTGCCTTGTTTGAGCATTACGCAATTTCCCTGTCTGATATCAACTGCAGGTATTACTATCATTTGTTTTTCCCTCTATAAAATACCTTTTGTGGAAGGTATATTTTTATTTTTTTTGTTTTTACTTATTGCTATCGAAAGAGCATGTCCGAAACCTTTAAAAATAGATTCCGCTATGTGATGGTTATTCCTGCCTTTCATCATTTTTATATGAAGTGTTATTGCGGCATTATTTACAAACGCAATAAAAAATTCCTGTATCAAATCGTAATTAAATCCCGTCGTTTGAAATTTTATTTCCGCTTCATAGCTTAAGTGCGGTCTGCCTGAAATATCAAGTGCAATATATGCAAGCGCTTCGTCCATAGGAAGCAGAAAATGCCCATATCTTGTTATGCCTTTCTTGTCTCCGAGAGCCTGTTTGAATGTCTGCCCTAAAGTTATTCCCATATCTTCAACCAAATGATGATCGTCTATTTCGGTATCGCCTTTAGCTTTTATATTCAAATATATTCCGGCATGAGCAGCAAACAAAGTAAGCATATGATCCATAAAAGGAATTGTTGTACTTATAGAAGGCTTTTTTGCCGAATCAAGATTTAACTCGATATCAACATCAGTCTCAAAAGTTTTCCTTTTTATGTGAGCTTTTCTCATTAGATTCTCCGTGTGTTTGTCATTATTAATTTAAATATTTATTTTTCGGAATATTTTTTACGCCCAAGAAAGTTTCAAATTCGCTGAGTTTCAAAAGCATTTCCAATTTTTCCAACAAAAAAACTTCGTCGTCGTTATAATTTTGGTTATCAAATTTTCCTTTTTTATCTTCATCTTTAGTTATATCTTCCGACAACAAACGTATTAATATTTCCAATTCTTTTTCCGTAAGTTCCAGTTGACTCATATTTTTCTTACCTCAATTGACTGCTTATGATTTACCAATCCTTCGGCCGCTGCAAAATCTGCAATATTTTTTTTAATTAAAGAATTTATTTTTTTCAGTTCTATATAACTGCTTCTTTTTAAAAATGTCATAACGGACAAACCGCTTGAATATTTTGCGGAAGCTGCCGTCGGAAGGACATGCGACGGTCCTGCCCAGTAATCGCCTACGGCTGTTGCCGTATTATACCCGACAAAAATTGCACCCGCATTGTGAATTTTGTCAACATACTTTTTAGCATTTTTTAACAAAAGTTCCAAATGTTCAGGAGCTATTTCGTTTACTATCTCTACGGCTTTATCCGTATCAACATTAAATATTTTTACCTGCTTCAATTTTTCTTTATCAAAATTTTTCTTTATATAATTTACGGTTTCTTTTGAACTGCACAACAAATATGCTTGCGCCATCGTATCGTGTTCTACCTGTGCCATCAAATCCACCGCCGTCTGCAACTACGGCAACTTCGCTCGGGCCTGCCAAAGAATCTATTCCGACTTTCCCGAACACAAGTCTTTTAGCCTCATTTACATAGGCATTACCCGGACCGACTATCATATTAACCGGTTTTATTGTTTTTGTTCCGTAAGCAAGGGCTGCAATGGCAACTGCACCGCCTATAGTATAAATTTCATTTATCCCGCATAATTTAGCAGCAAACAAAACTTCGTTTGTCATTTTCTTTGGCGGTGTCATCATAACTATTCTTTTAACACCTGCCGTTTTTGCTGCAACGGCATTCATAATTACGGATGACGGATAAGAGAATCTTCCTCCGGGTACATAAATACCGACAGCTTCTATCGAGTTATAAATCTGTCCGACAGTCTTGTTATTGTCAGACAAAAACCACTGTTTTTTTATATTAGAATATTCTTTTTTGTGAAAACGCAAAACATTATCATAAGAAGCCTTTATTGCTTTTTTTAAATCGACACTTACTTTCTTTGAAGCTTCAGCAATGCGTTTTTCCGTTACTTTAAAATCTTTTGCAGATTTAAAATCAACACCATCAAACTTTTTAAGATAGCCGATTACTGCGCTATCTCCTTTAGATTGTATATTTGAAATAATTTCTCTTACCGAGGTTACTATATCGTTATTCATAGGCTAATAATTGTAGCAAAATAATAATAAAAAAGCAAAACAAAAAAATTGATTATCTTATTTTTTTATTGATAAAAATTTTAATCTATGGTATAATTATTGTGTAAACTTAATATTTAAATGTTTTTGGAGTCCGAAAGGACACCCTTTTGTTTAAGACAAAAGAATTCTCAATCCAAAAACATCCGTTATAGGAATAATTTATTGAGACTAATTACCTCAATTTTTTATTTCAAGTATTCATTAACCCCATTGCGGGTTATTGAATCACGGCTGTTTATTTAGTGGGTTTGAGAATTCACGGAATAAATCAGCCGTTATTTTTTTGCTATGGAAAAGTAACTGCTGACCAGTCTGAACCTGCCTAAACAAAAGCACTCCTTAAGGAAAATCCAAAAAGTGACGAGCGTAGCGATGTCATCTCGAACCGAAACAACACGTAGTTTTGTGAAGTGTGAGAGAACTGTCGTTTATGCCGTTAAAAAGTCTGTCATCCCCGAAGGTTGTAATCGGGGATCTATGGTATAAAACACCTGTTAAAAATAGGACTTTTATCAACTATAGATTCCCGCCCAACAGCTCTGCGGGAATGACAAAATAGAACAAAAGGAGAATTGCTATGAAAATCTCAAAATTTTTACGAAGTAAAAATTTGCTGAAAAGTTTGAACGACGAAAGACAAGAAAGGAAGGACAACGGTAACATAGATTCCATGTCTGTCTTCGGATGCTTTGCCCCTGCAAGGTGGGCAAACATTCCGCGCAACAACTGCATTGCAGACGCACGGAATGACAGGCTGGACGGCAGTGACAAAAGACACCGGATTGCCACGCCGACTTTCTCGGCTCGCAATGACGGACAAGATGGTTTTACGTTGGTGGAATTGGTAATAACGATTGCCATCGTAATTATTCTGTCGGTTATTTCTGTGCCGATTTATCGTGGTTATGTTGATAAGGCAAAATGGTCGGAAGGATATGCATTAATGGGAACAATTTTATCTGCACAAAAAGCTTACTACAGTGAATATGGAAATTTTTTGAGAGATAGACCGGGAACATCTTATGAACAAATTTTAGGAGTTGATGCAAGAGGAAATAAATATTTTAGCCATTTTTTTGTAGGAGGTTCTGTTTGGGATCCCAAAATTGCTTTCCACGCTGCTATGGCAATACCTCCTGAATTATCTAATCCAAATACAAAAGCTTGTGGCATACTTTACAATGTAACAAGCGGATATGATTGGTATAGTTATTTACCTCTTGATTTTTAACGACGTATTCCAAAATGTGCTGTCATTATATTATGCCGAGCGGACTACATAGCGGTTTGAAAAAAGGCAATATGTTCTCGCAAAAATTGCTTCTCGGCTAATATAAAAATAAAAGAATATCAACGACGAAAAGTCGCAACAAATCATTTATGACTTTTGACCAGACCTTAAGATTTGTAGCAAGAATAAAAAAATAATAAAGCTTAACCAACAAATATAAGGACACAGAAAAAACAGCTAAGTTTGAGACGAAATGAAGAAACTCGCAAACGCGGTGTACGTAAGTGCTAACGGTACATAAGTTTGCGAGTTTCAATATTGTAGTCCAAAATTTGCTGTTTTTTTGTTACTAATATATTATCTTATTCAACGGATACTCTATAATCCCTTC
>CAJOJJ010000091.1 GCA_905234925.1 uncultured Endomicrobiia bacterium | reverse complement strand
TTTTGTATATGCCGAAAAAGTTTTAAAAAAAGAAGCGAAAAATATAGCAGCTTTTATAATTGAGCCGATGCTGCAAGGTTCCGCAGGTATGAGAATTTATTCTCCCGAATACTTGAAAAAATTAAGAAAATCCTGTGATAAATACAAAATTCATTTAATTGCCGACGAGATAGCCTCCGGTTACGGCAGAACGGGAAAAATGTTTGCCTGTGAATATGCCGGAATAACACCGGACATTATGTGCGTGGGGAAAGGTTTGACGGGTGGTTATCTGCCTATGGCGTTAACATTAACCAATGATAAAATTTATAAGGCATTTTATTCGGACTATAACAAAGGAAAAATGTTTATACATTCGCATACATTTTCCGGCAATCCTCTTGCAAGTGCGGCAGCATTGGAAGTTTTAAATATTTTAGACGACGAAAATATAATAGATAAAACCCGAAAAAAAGCCGTGTTTTTTAATAATCTGATAAAAGAAAATTTTGCCGAAAATAAATTTGTCGGTGATATTAGAAGTATCGGCTTGATAAATGCAATAGAACTTGTTGAAGATAAAGTAACAAAAAAGCCTTTTGACCCGAAGAAGAGGACAGGGTATCAAATATATAAAGAAGCATTGAAACTTGGGCTTTTATTAAGACCTTTAGGCGATATAATGTATTTCAATCCGCCGCTTACGATAACTGAAAAAGAAATGTTTTCCGTCGTAAAAATGTGTAAGAAAGCTATTTCCGCCGTTATTTGATAATATTAAATTTGGAAACTCTGTCTATTAACGAATTCCCGGCAACTTCCTCGCCGATATTTAAATCGGAAACTATAACTCTGTTAATATAGTTTACGGTTTTGTTGTTCCGGCTGTCGTAAGATGTTAAGCCCCATATTGCATGGATAATATAAGGTTTACCGTCTTCATTACCTATATACAGCATAATGTGTCCCGGGAAAAAAATGAAACTGATTCCCTCTATGGCATTTTGCAATATTGAAATATTTTTAAATTCGTTAATATCGGATTTTTGGAAATTTACGATTTTTCCGCATTTTATTTTCTGTGTTGACGTTTCGGGAAGAAGTATTCCGAAACAGTTAAATATTTGGCTTAAATATCCGGAACAGTCTTGTTCCCCGTTGGAGCCGCCCCATCCGTAAGGTTCATTTAAATGTTTAAATGCAAGGTTTAATACATTTCTTTGAGTATACTGTAAATAACCGATATTAACATCTTTTTTGTTTATAAATGCTTTTCTGAATTCCAAAAATCCTTTTTTATTGACGGAAGGAATTTTTATAACATAAGAGTTTTTATATTTTTCTGCAGGATAATAAGGAAGCCTTGTGCCCATTCTGACATAGTCGATAAAATTTAAATTTGTTCCGGTAAAGATATCGGCTTTTTCTTCAATAACTATAACAAAGTTTTGCATATTAAGCCATTCGGTAAAAGTTTTTCTGTTTGTAAATGCCAAGTTTTCTGTTTCTACCCAGCCTTCTTCCGTTTTAGCAACGGCATAGCTCCATTGTTTGTCTTTTGTTTGACAGAGAATAATTAAAGGCGTTCCCATGTCAAGGCTTTCTTCCTGAAGTCTGTCGATATCTTTTGATGTCTTTCCCGACAAAACCTTTTCTTTGGTAGGGAAGATACGAACATCGCTATAATGAGTTGTTATTGCATATCTTATGTTTATCGTATTTTTTGTTCCTATATCAATATTGTTTGATATTGTGCCGTAAAAATCGGGGAAAACAAAGTCGCCGTTTTCCGTGTAGTATTTTTTGTTTATATACCAGGATGTCCTGTCGTCAAAAATCTTTTTTAAAGATTTTTGATTAACGGTTTGAGGATATTTTTCAAGGTTTGTTATACCTGCCGCAATAACGGAAATCTTTTTGTTAAATTCGGCAATTTCTTTTTGTGAAAGAATTATTTTGTTCGGATTTTTTAATTTCGATATCCAGTAGCCTGCCGTTTTCATATAACGGGGAATAGTATTTTCAAAGACTTTTTTATCGGCAGTTTCATACTTAATTTCCGACGGATTTAGTATGGATGTTGTTTCGTAAGAAATTTCAACGTTACCGTAATTTATTCCCGTATCTTTTTTCTTTGGAAAATAATTTATATTAATATTCGAAAGTTCTTTAAACATAAATAAACTTATAATAATCAATAACAAAATATATAATTTTTTCATAATATCATTATTATAGCAAAAGATTACAATAATATCAAAAAAATATTTTACAATCGTTTAGGGAAAATGTATAATAACGACATAATATTAGAATCTGTTGAAAATTTTCGAAGAAAATACAAATTGAAAATCACAATAATATAATTTGTGATTTTCAACGCAAATATTTTGAATTTATACAAGGCGACAGCGAGCCGTAGTGTACAATGAACAAGGTACATAAGGCGAGCTGCAACAAAGTAGAAATTCAAAAGATAAGTCGCAATAGAGGTATAGTATGTATGATGTAATAGTAATAGGTGCCGGCAACGCCGGCTGTGAAGCAGCCCTTGCACCGGCAAGAATAGGACTAAAAACACTTTTAATAACTCAAAATATAGATTTAATAGCAAATATGCCGTGCAACCCTGCAATAGGCGGTATTGCAAAAGGGCAGATTGTGCGTGAAATTGATGCCTTAGGCGGAGAAATGGGCTGGATAACCGATATGGCAGGTATTCAGTTTAAAATGCTTAACAAATCAAGAGGTCCTGCCGTTTGGTCGCCCAGAGCCCAGTGCGATAAAAAATTATATTCCACATTTATGCAGAATTCAATAATATCGCAAAAGAATCTTGATTTAATGCAGGCAACCGTAACAGGTTTAATAGTAGAAAATAATAAAATTAAAGGCGTTAAAACCAACTTAGATGAAAAAATAGAATGTTCCGCAGTTATTATTACGACGGGGACATTTTTAAACGGGAAAATATTTGTCGGAAAAACTTTTTTTAACGGCGGAAGATTCAGCGAAAATGCATCAATAAATTTGTCGGAATCTTTAAAAAAAGACTGCGGTCTTGAAATATCAAGGTTTACCACATGTACGCCGCCGAGAGTTAACGGCAGCACGGTTGATTATTCCAAAATGATACCTCAACCGGGAGACAATCCTCCGATACCGTTTTCTCATTTTACCGATACAAAAACTTGGCAACAGACAAAAAAACAAGTTCCTTGC
>CAJOJJ010000090.1 GCA_905234925.1 uncultured Endomicrobiia bacterium | reverse complement strand
TTGTTTCTAAGAACTTTCGCAATGGCTGCTTATTTTGTTTCCCCTGCCGCCTGTATAAAGATTAATGCTTTTTATTCTTTTTCAAATTTTTATATATTTTTTACCCCAATAAATAAGCTATGAATTAAGCGGAAAAAAAGAAAATTCTTTGAAGGGCATTAGAGCGAGGGCAATTTTGTCAGCGGACACTCACTAAATATATATTACCGTTTTTCAGTTAAAAGCCATAGTGCCGCTTACAAAATAACCAAGCGAGACAGCCCTGAAAAGGATTTTCTTTTTTGCAGCATCTATAAA
Source organism: uncultured Endomicrobiia bacterium (assembly GCA_905234925.1). Lineage (GTDB taxonomy): Bacteria > Elusimicrobiota > Endomicrobiia > Endomicrobiales > Endomicrobiaceae > Ruminimicrobiellum. The sequence goes on along the minus strand of CAJOJJ010000090.1, from coordinate 2,423 downwards.
CTATAAATAATTTGGCAAAAAAAATATTTATACATCAAAATATATTAAACGATGTAAAAATATATATTACATTTAATTGCGTTCTCTGCTGTTTGGATCAAGTATATCTCGAATGGTATCACCTATAATATTAAAAGACAGGACTGCAATAAAAATTAAAAATCCCGGTGTTAAAAGCCAAGGACGTGATACAATATTTATAAATTCTTGAGCTTCTTTAAGCATATTACCCCAGCTTGCATCAGGCTGTTGAATACCTAGTCCCAAAAAACTCAAACCCGATTCCGATAAAATATAAGAAGGTACACTTAATGTCATAGCAACTATTACATAACTCATTGTCTGCGGAAGAATATGATGTATAACAGTTCTTAATCCCGAAGCTCCAAGTGCTTCGGAGGCGGTTACAAATTCTTTTTTCTTTATTGAAAGAACCATTCCTCTTACCACTCTTGAAAATCCCGCCCAGCCGATTAAAGCGAGTATTATTACGATAAGTGCAAATCTTTGAACACTTGTCATATTTGCCGGAAGAACAGATGCTAATATAATTAAAAGATAAAAACTCGGTATAGACATTATTGCTTCTGCCGTTCTCATCATTATAAAATCGGTTTTACCTCCTGCGTAGCCCGATATACCGCCATAGAGCATTCCTAAAGGAAATGATACGAGAAGTGCAAGAAAACCTATGGTTAATGATATTTGTCCTCCGTATAATAAGCGTGAAAAGTTATCCCGCCCGTTAATATCCGTACCTAAAAGATATAATTCGCCATCTTTTTCCACGTCATAAAAATGTCTTTTACCGTCCTGTCCTTTAGAAAAATATTTAACGGCATACTTTTTTGACCTGTCTTCTATATATTTTGTATCAAAATTTTCTTTATCGAAGTATCTATGGTAGTTATATGTATATGGTAAAGACAATCTGCCTTTTTCATTAATTATATATATTTTTGAAGGCGGACAGTATGATTTATTCCTGTTTGAGTAATCTTTTGAATAAGGACTTATAAAAGAAGCAAAAAATACCATTAAATACATAATTACGAGTATAATAAAAGCGTAACGAGCAAATGTATCCTGCATTAGCTTTTTAAAGAGATTTTCTCTGTTAAAATTTTCAAATTCAACCAATTGAGCCATTAAACAGCCTCCGTTCCCGGATCAACCAGTTTTAATAGAATATCGGCAAGTAAATTGCCTATTACAAGCATTATTGTACCTATCATAAGTGATGCCATTACAAGATTAATATCAGATTTCATAACCGCTTCAAGAATTAATCTTCCAAGTCCGGGGTATTGAAATACATATTCTGTTAATGCCGCACCCGACAGCAATGATGCAAATTCAAACCCTAAAAGAGTCACCATTGGATTAATTGCATTTCTTAATGCGTGTTTATATATAACCTTAGTTTCGCTTAAACCTTTTGCTCTCGCAAATTTAACATAATCAGACTGCAAAACATCCAATAAATTTCCCCTCATTTGTCTTTGAAGACCGGATAATGAAATTGTAAATAAAACCGTTACGGGAAGTACCAGATGATGAAGAACATCTAAAATTTTACCGAAAAATCCCATTTCGTTATAGTTATAACTTGTAAGTCCGCCTGTAGGAAACCAGCCTGTTTTTACGGCAAATAACAAAAGAAGAAGTGCAAAAAAGAAAGAAGGAATAGCCATGCCTATACTTGATAGTATTGTTAAAATTCTGTCTAAAGGTTTTCGCCAGTGCAGAGCAGCTGAAATTCCAAGCGGTATACCCACTGCCCACGTAAAAAATATAACAAAACCCGTTAATAAAAGTGTATTTGGAATACGTTCCATTAATTTATCCGCAACTTTTTCTCCTGTTGTGCAATAACCGAAATCACCATGAACAAAACTTTTAAGCCATTTCCCGTATTGAACGATAACAGGTTTATCAAGTCCTAATCTTTGCACTTCATAATCCAATGTTTCCTGCGTAATGGATGGATTAAGCCTTAATTCGGCAAGCGGGTCGACGGGAGCCATTCTTATTAAAAAAAAGCTGATTACCGATACTAAAAATAATAACGGTATTGTTTGATAAATTCTTTTTAATATATATCCCATTAAATTCATATCGTAATTTTAAAATAGACTCTGATTTTTGGCAATTAGTCTTTTTTATTGTTTCTAAAATTCTATTACAAAGTTTTAATAATATTTAAAACTGATTTTTTTAAATAATTCAAATCCGAATTATTACAAATAACAAACTCAGCAGTAGGGTAGGCTTTAGCCTACCGAAATTTAAGATTTTATTGTTTATTAGACTAAAGTCTAACCTACTACTAAAAAGATATATGCACAAGTTTAAAATTAATTTTTTATGTTATACTTCATCTATGAATATAAAACATCTTCTGAGCATTAAAAACATTTTTT
>CAJOJJ010000089.1 GCA_905234925.1 uncultured Endomicrobiia bacterium | reverse complement strand
GGAGGTTCGGGAGCAGGCTTATCCGCAACAACGCTTTCTGTTGTAAGAATCATTGCTGCAACGCTTGCTGCGTTCTGTAATGCACTTCTTGTAACCTTAGTCGGGTCAACGATACCTGCTTTAATCATATCCTGATATTCTTCTGTCAATGCGTTAAAGCCGATACCTTTCTTTTCATTCATAATTTTATCTATTATAACAGCGCCTTCCAAACCTGCGTTTTTAGCAATCTGCTTAACCGGTTCTTCCAAAGCCTTTAATACAATCTGCATACCTGTTTTTTCGTCACCTGTTGCTTTGTCAACAAGCTTCTTTACAGCAGGCATAGCGTTTACAAAAGCTGTACCGCCGCCGGCTACTATACCTTCCTCTACTGCGGCTCTTGTTGCTGCCAATGCGTCTTCTATACGCAATTTCTTTTCTTTCATTTCAGTTTCTGTTGCAGCACCTACTTTAATAACTGCTACGCCGCCTGAAAGCTTAGCAAGACGTTCCTGTAATTTTTCTCTGTCAAAGTCAGATGTTGTTTCTGCAATCTGAGTCTTAATCTGTGCAACACGGTTAGCGATTTCCTTCTTATCGCCTGCGCCGTCAACGATAATTGTATTTTCCTTCTGTACAACTACCTGATGCGCTGTACCGAGCTGTGTAATCTGTGTTTCTTTAAGGTCAAAGCCCAATTCGTCTGAAATCACTTCGCCGCCTGTTAAAATAGCGATATCACGGAGCATTTCTTTTCTTCTGTCACCAAAGCCCGGAGCCTTAACACCGATACATGTGAATGTACCTCTTAACTTATTTACAAGAAGTGTTGCCAATGCTTCGCCTTCGATATCTTCGGCAATGATAAGGAGCTTCTTACCCTGCTGAACTATCTGTTCAAGTACGGGGAGTACATCCTGTATATTAGAAATCTTTTTATCAGTAATCAGGATATACGGGTCGTCAAGTACAGCTTCCATTTTTTCCGTATCTGTTACCATGTACGGTGAAATGTAACCGCGGTCGAACTGCATACCTTCAACTATATCGCTGTATGTTTCAGCTGTCTTGCCTTCTTCCAAAGTAATAACGCCGTCGTTTGAAACTTTTTCCATAGCTTCCGAAATCAATTCACCGATAAATTCGTCTGCGGCGGAGTTAGATGCAACCTGTGCAATATTTTCCTTACCTGAAACCTTCTTGCTGTTAGCCTTTATTGCTTCAACAGCAGCGTCAACTGCCTGTGCAATACCTTTTTTAACTACCATCGGATTTGCGCCTGCGGCAATGTTTTTAAGTCCTTCATGTACCATAGCCTGCGCTAAAAGCGTTGCGGTTGTTGTACCGTCACCGGCTACATCGTTTGTCTTTGTCGCAACTTCTTTTACAAGCTGTGCGCCCATGTTTTCAAACGGGTCTTCCAATTCTATTTCCTTTGCAATCGTTACACCGTCGTTTGTAATAAGCGGTGAGCCGAATTTTTTATCCAAAACTACGTTTCTGCCCTTTGGACCGAGTGTAATTTTAACTGTATCGGCAAGTTTATTAACACCTGCTTCCAAAGCCTTTCTGGCTTCTTCTCCATATAAAATATCTTTTGACATTTTAATCAGCCTCCCTTAATCAGTCAATCTTTGCCAAGATGTCGCCCTGGCGGATAATGGTGTATTCCACACCGTCAAATTTAACTTCTGTACCTGCATATTTGCTTGCTATAACCTTATCACCTACTGCGAGTTCCATTTTAACTTCTTTTCCGTCAACAACCCCGCCCGGACCTACGGCTACAACTTCCGCAATCTGCGGTTTTTCCTTTGCGGCTGCAGTCAGTATAATACCGCTTTTTGTAGTTTCTTCGGCTTCAACAGGCTTTAATACAACTCTGTCTGCCAATGGTTTGATATTCATATATAACTACCTCCTTGTTTTGCTTTGTTAGCACTCTCTTTTATTGAGTGCTAATCTTTATAGTGTGATTATACAACTAAAATTTTGCATTGTCAAGTACATTTTTAACAAATATGTAAATTTTATTGTAAAATTTTTGTTAAAAGGCAGACGGACTGGGCGGAAATGCCTTCCATTCTGCCCTCAAAGCCTAATTTTTCCGTTGTTGTAGCTTTGATGCCGATATTTTCAATATCCGTATCGAGAACCTTTGCAATTTTTTCACGCATTTTGTCGATGTGCGGTGCAAGCTTCGGTTTTTGTGCCACTATAATACTATCGATGTTGGACACACAATATCCCTTTTGCTTTATTATTGTATTCACTTTTTCCAATAATATACAACTGTCAATGTTCAAAAACGCGTCGTCATTGTCTGGGAACAGCTTGCCTATATCGCCCAGGGCCAATGCTCCGAGCATGGAATCCATTATTGCGTGAACGAGAACGTCCGCATCGGAATGACCCAAAAGCCCCATTTCATAATCAATTTCAATTCCGCCCAAAATTAATTTTCTGTCCTTTACAAGACGGTGCACGTCATATCCTATTCCGATTTTCATATTATTTCCTTCCTTAAATAAGATGTTTTATGATATTATAAACCAAAACAGAGCAGTTTTCAAGAAATATTTAAAAAATGCAAAAAGTACATTTAAAACTATTGACATTTTTGATGAAAATGAAACAGGCTTAAAACCAATTTGCAATTATAACCAAAATTTAATATTTAAATATTGACATTTTTCGTCAATTATAATATAATTAAGATATCATATAAATATATGATAGATTTTATTTAATTTGTAGAGTAAATATTACAGATTATTTAAAGCAACAAATTTACTTTTCGGTCATTAAT
>CAJOJJ010000088.1 GCA_905234925.1 uncultured Endomicrobiia bacterium | reverse complement strand
CATTAAAAATCTTTACTTGTTTCGTTGATACAGGTGCAAGATAACTTTGTCCTATAAAATATTTTGCATAAGCAGTATTCGGTTCTCCTATAGGAAACATTATCGTTTGTGCATATTTCTCTTTTTCCGTTGATACAACAGTATCGTCATTCCATACTTCTTTAGCTAAATTGAAAGTTGCCCATGCCTTAGGCCAACCCGCATAAAATGCAGTATGTGTAATTGCAGCAGCAATTTCTTCTTTTGTAATACCGTTGTTTTTTGCATTTTGAAGATGATATTTTAAAGAAGAGTCCGTTATTCCCTGTGCCATTAAGGCAATAACCGTTATTAAACTTCTTGTCTTAAGAGATAAATCTTTGTTGTTCCAATTCTCTCCGAACAAAACATCATCATTAAAATGAGCAAATTCAGGTGCAAAAGCTCCCAAACTGTTTCTTCCTGCTGTTTGAACAATTTTTTTGTTTGTCATAGTTTTATTTTCCTTTTTTGTATTATCTGCAAAACAAATTCCGTTTGCTAACATGAATAATGCAGCGATATAAACTACTGTTTTTTTCATAACAATATCTCCTTATTTTTTTATTTACAACAATTTTTTATACAAGAATATGCCAATTCATAAATGGTATGATAAGTATAACCTACTTTTGCTTTTTCCATCGCTTTTTTCTGTTCCGTATTTACTATCGCATAAGGATATATTCCATATACAAACGGAAAAAATGAATAAACAAACTCTTGTACCTGTTTATTTGTGCTTTTCGGACAAAACTTCTTTATAATTTGTGAAACCAATTTTATTGAATTACCGAAAGACACTTTAAATTCTGTAAGTATTTCGGGACGACTGTTTGCTTCCATATCAAAATGGTTCATACTTACAAGTTTTAACATTTGTTCTCTTTTTTCAAGAGATTTTGCTATTTCTTTGGCAAGGTTATCTTTTGAAAGTTTTTTGTTGTTTTCAATTATTTCGGTTAAATCTTTGTTCCAAAGATCATATTCTTTTTTTGTTAACGCAAGAAAAATTTCTTCTTTTGTATGAAAGTAGTTATAAATTGAAGTTCTTGTAAATGTTGTTGAACCTGCTATAACTTTCATTGTAATATCTTTAAAACTCATCGTTTTGTAAAGTTTTTCACAGGCATTAACAATTTCTTCTTTTCTTGTTTTTATTAACTCTTTTGAACTTAACATATTAAACCTCGCTTAAATTTGTTATACAAATTTTTGCAGTTGTCGCTTCCATACATCTATTCTTCTATACATCCATTTATAAACTTATCATCGGATTTTGGAATACCGTTTACATCTTCAACATATCTTTCAACTTTCATGTGTAAATCGTATTTGTTCCTGAGTTCGGCAATTTTTCCCATCATAGGTGAAGCATGATGAACATCAAGTGCTTGTTGACTTTCCCAACTGTCTATTAAAAGAACGGTATCTTTACTGTTTGCAGGGTAAAAATATTCGTATCTTATATTTCCCTTTTCTTTACGAATAGCATCCGCGGTGCCGGACTTTTCCATTTCTTTAACAAACTTCTTGGCATTTCCTTTTTTACCGCTGTAGTATATATTTATTGTTATTGCACCATCGTTTGTTGTAACTTCTTCTCCGGCATAAGAAACAGATACCAATAATACCGTTGTTAAAAGCAAAATCATTGCAGCATATATTTTCTTCATTTTAATCTCCTTATTGTTATTTTACAATTTTTTGATCTCCTGTTGTCCACACATGTTTTTCGTTGGCAGCAGAAGGTTTGTTTTGTGCCATAACACCCGCAAGATTATGCGGAACATAAAGTTCTTCCAAATATTTTATTTCTTCATCTGTAAGATTAACATCGACAGCTTTTGCAGCTCCTTCGATATGATGTAACTTTGTAGCACCGACAACAGGTGAAGTTGTTTTTGTTAAAAGCCAGGCAAGAGAAATTTCCGTCATTGTTAAGTTACGGTTTTGTGCAATTTCGGCAACACGATTTATAATAAGATTGTCACTTTCCGCGGTTGAATCGTATTTAAATTTTGCATATTTGTCTTCCACTGCCCTTTTGGTTTCTTCTCCGGGCTTTCTTGAAAGTCGTCCGCTGGCAAGTGCACTGTAAGGTGTTAATGCAATATTTTCTTCTTTACAAAAAGGAACCATTTCCCTCTCTTCTTCACGAAAAATTAAATTGTAATGTCCTTGAATTGAAACAAATTTTGCAAAGTTTTCTTTTTCGGCAATTGCATTTGCTTTTGCCAACTGCCATGCAAAACAGTTTGATATACCGATATATCTTACTTTTCCGGCTTTTACCTGATTGTTTAAACCTTCAAGTATATCTTCTATGGGAGTAAGCCAATCCCACATATGATAAATATATAAATCGACATAATCCGTATTCAAATTTTTAAGACTGGTATTAATCATGTTTTCAATATGTTGTTGTCCGCTTATATTATTATCTATTTCTTCTTTTGTTCTGGGAAGAAACTTTGTCGCAATAACAAAATCTTCCCTTTTCGATGTAAAATCTTTTAAAGCTTTACCTACATACTGTTCACTTGTTCCGCTTTGATATCCTATTGCCGTATCGTAAAAATTAACACCTAAATCAAGCCCTTTTTTTATAATCTCTCTTGAATGTTGTTCGTCTATCGTCCAACTGTGCTGACCTCTCGAAGCATCACCGAATCCCATACAGCCCATACATATTCTTGAAACATTTAAATTAGAATTTCCGAGTTTTATATATTCCATAATTTTTCCCTTTTATTATTTCATTTCTTTTTCCCAAAAACGAATTGCATTTATCTGTAAACTTTCCGCAAATTTTTCAAGTTCTTCAGTTTCTTCCTGTGTAAGTGTTATATTTGCAGCTTTAACGGCATCTTCAACATGTTTTACTTTTGTTACACCGATAATAGGAAGTGTTCCTTTGGAAATAGCCCAAGCTATAGGAATTTGTGCTGTTTCAACATTATATTTTTCTGCCAATTTTGCTAATTTCTCATTTAAAAGCTCAAGTTTATCCATTACGGGATTATATGTCTGAGCTCTTGCCGAACCTTCCGGCATAAGATTTTTTGTATCATACTTTCCTGATAATGCACCTTGTTCCAACACCATGTATGAAAAGAAATAAATATTATTTTGTTTACAATATTCCAAAATACCAGACTTTTCCGAAGAAAGATTTATCAAGCTGTAATGATTTTGAACGGCAGAAAGTTTTAAACCGTGAGCTTTTAAAATCTCTGCTGCCTGTTTTATCTCTTCAAGATTATGGTTGGATACACCTATAAGAGGAACTTCCTGTTTGCCTTCAAAATATTTTGCAAGTTCGGTTGTCCATTTAGGAGCATCCCATACATTATGTATCCAATAAATATCAAACTTATTTATTCCCATAAGTTTATATTGCATTTCTATCATATCTTTCATTGCCGTAGCAGAATTTTTGTCCGCACATTGAGGAGTAAATTTATCGGATATAAGATAATTTTCTCTGGGTAAATTTTTTATAAATTCGGCTAAAACTTTTTCGGATGTTCCCATGCCGTAAGCATAAGCCGTATCCCAAAGATTAAGTCCGTTTTTCATTGCGATATCAAAAATAGGTTTTAAAGTGTCTTTTGTAAAATTGTTTCCGAAAGTTCCGTCGTTTCCCCAAGCCCAGGCACCGAGTGCAATTTTTGGTAATGTTTTGTTGTTCATTAAATCCTCCGTTGCAAATAAATATCATTGACACAGTGTCAATAATAATATTATAATATTATTCTGACACCTTGTCAATATGAATTTTTTTATTAAAATTCACATGTATTTTAAATAAAACGGGAGAAATTTATGAGAATAAAACATTTTGCTTTGGCAGTAATCTCATTATTATGTTTTCAAACTTATTCTTTTGCAAAAGAAACGGAAATTTATGATATTCATCAACATTATATTCCTAAAAGTTATAAACAAGCTCTTTTAAAGCACGGAACAAAAGGTACGGAATCGGACGGGTTACCTTTACCGAAATGGTCTGTTGAAGAACAATTGAAGTTTATGGACAAATTTAACATAAAAACCGCTTATATTTCTTTAGCTACTCCTCACCCGTATTGGAACAATGAAGAAGAAACAATTAATATT
>CAJOJJ010000087.1:2965-4771 GCA_905234925.1 uncultured Endomicrobiia bacterium | reverse complement strand
ACGTTTTTGAAAATTAAAAAAGGTAAAGATGTTATCTGTTATGAACCTTTCAAAAATAATTCCGCCGATATAAAAAATATAAAGCAAATAATGACAATATCTTCTTACGATTTGACGATAGAAGAAATAAATAATGAAATCGGAATAAAAACAATCGTAAATTATTTTACTCTTCCCAATCAGCCGTTGGCAGGACTTTTAAGAAAAGTTTCCGTCGAAAATATCTCCAAAAAAGATATGCATATAGAAGTTGTCGACGGTATTCCGAAACTTATTCCTTATTATATTAATTCTTGGGCGCAAAAATATATGTCCACCACTATTCAGGCTTGGACGAAAGTTGATAATTTCGACAAAACTGGAGTGCCTTTCTACAGATTGAAAGTTGAAACGGCGGATACTTCCGAAGTTGTGGAAATTACCGAGGGCAATTTCTATTATGCTTTTACCGAAGACAAAAAATTAAAACAGGCTGACATTATAATTGATCCCGATATAATTTTCGGCTCAAATACAAGTTTGTCCTATCCGGAAAAATTGTTTAACGAGAACTTTAAATATTCTTCTTCACAGTTTGCCGATAACAAATATCCGACGGCATTTGCTTATGTTAAACAAGTTTTGAAAGCAGGCTCGTCAACGACGATCTATTCAATTGCAGGTCATATAGACAGCGTAAAATCTTTAAATCAATTTGTAAAAGGTTTTGATAAAAAATATTTTGAAACTAAACGTGAAGAAAATAAAAATCTCATAAATTCCATTACTTCAAATATGGAGACAAAGTCCGCAATACCGGAATTTGATATGTACTGCAGACAGAATTATCTTGATAACGTTATGAGAGGCGGACTGCCGATAGAGTTTAAATATAACGATAAGTCGGCGATGTATTATGTGTTCTCCAGAAAGCACGGCGATTTGGAAAGAGATTATAACGAGTTCCAAGTTTCGCCGAATTATTATTCTCAGGGAAACGGCAATTACAGGGACGTTAATCAAAACAGAAGAAAAGATATTTTCTTTAATCCCAACGTTAAAGACAGTGCCGTAAAAATATTTTATAATTTGCTCCAAATTGACGGCGGAAACCCTTTAGTAGTTAAGGGAACGCTTTTTGTTCTTGATACGAAGAGCAAAGAATATAAAGAAATTTTAAACGATTTGGTAAATAAAGACGATGAAGAAAAGTTAAATAAATTTTTCTCTAAACCTTTTGAGCCGGGTTCTTTGGCGGTGTTTATAGAATTTTCAAAAATTAAAACGAAAATAAAATTTGAAGATTTTATTGCAAAAGTTGTTACAAGTGCCAAAGCTCAAAACGATGCCGATTTCGGCGAGGGTTACTGGGTAGATCACTGGAAATATAATTTTGATATTTTGGAAAGTTTCCTTTCCATCTATCCGGATAAGAAAAACGATTTATTTTTTAACGATAAATCTTTTATTTATTATGATTCCGACCATTACGTAGTACCAAGAAGCAATAAATATGTTTTAACTCCCAAAGGAACGGTTCGTCAATATGCTTCCGTTGCCAAGAGCAAAGAAAAAGCCGATTTAATTGCTTCAAGAAAAATAAATCCCAATGCATTAAGAACGAAAAACGGTAAAGGCGACATTTATTATACAACGCTTGCCTCAAAGTTTGTTACCATTATGGCGGTTAAATTTGCCACGTTGGACAGCGAGGGTATCGGTATAGAAATGGAAGCCGACAAACCGGGCTGGTACGATTCTTTAAACGGTCTTCCCGGCCTTTTCGGCTCGTCAACTCCGGAAGTTTTTTGAAAAGTTCGTCGTACC
>CAJOJJ010000087.1:0-2885 GCA_905234925.1 uncultured Endomicrobiia bacterium | reverse complement strand
AAAAATTATCTTCTTTTGATTTTTGGGATAAAGCCACGGCGTTAAAAGAAGAATACAGAAAGTCCGTTCTTTTCGGTATCGACGGGAAAGAAGATGTTTTATCCGCAGATTTGATAATAAAATTTATTGATAAAGCAGTTGCTAAAATAAATGCAGGCTTGAAAAAAGCAATTGACCCTAAAACTGGCTTGTATTTTACTTATTTCAGATATGAGGCTGTAAAATATAAAGATAACGGACAGAAAAATTTAAAAGGTTTACCGTGTGTGTCGGTCAGCCAATTTAAAAAATATCCGTTGCCTTTATTCTTGGAATAGGAAACTCATTATGTCCGTATGGAAGAAAATAAAGACGCAGCAAAGAAACATTTTGCCGCAATGAAAAAGAGCAGCTTATATGATAAAGAACTGAAAATGTTTAAGGTTTGCTCGTCTTTAATGTCTGAATCCAACGAAATCGGACGTTCCAGAGTTTTCTTGCCTGGCTGGCTGGAAAATGAGTCCGTATTTATGCATATGGAATTTAAGTATTTGCTGGCACTTTTAAAAGCAGGTCTTTATGAAGAGTTTTTTGCTTCAATAAAAACTTGTTTCCCGTGTTTCTTAAAGCCGGAAGTTTACGGCAGAAGTATTTTGGAAAATTCTTCTTTTGTTTCTTCAAGTGCTTTCCCGGATAAAAGAAATTGGGGCAGAGGTTTTGTTGCAAGACTCAGCGGTTCGACGGCGGAATTTATTGATATGTGGCTGACGATGATTTTGGGAAACAAACCTTTTTCAACAGATAAGAACGGAAATTTGGCTTTCAGTTTAAAGCCTTCAATCTCGTCGGAGTTTTTTGATAAGAAAGGAATATTTGAAACAAAATTATTCTCCGTAACTAATTTGGTTTATATCAATAAATCAAAAAAGAGTACGTATTTGTCGAACGTAAAAATATCTAAAATTGAAATTGAATGGAACAACGGCAAGAAAGATGTTATCGACGGCGAAAACGTTATCGGTAAAAGTGCTGAACGCATTAGAAACAGAGAAGCTAAAAAAATAGTAGTTACTTTTTAATTGCGACATTATCTTTTGAATTTATACTTTGTAATAGCGAACCTTATGTACCTTGTTCAATTGTACACTTCGGTTCGCTATTACTTTGCCTAAATTCAAAATATTTCGTCGCTTAGAAATCTCAATTATATTACGCGATTTCTAATAGGAGGCTATCCCGAGAGTCTCTGTCGGGGTTCTGTAGTTTAGATTTGTCATTCCCGAGAGTTTTTATCGGGAATCTATGTTAAATAAAATACCTCTTCGCTGTTTTTTCTGTGTCCTTACGTCTTTTTCCTTTTTGCCGACATCGCGAACGGAGCGTGGCAATCCGGTGTCTTTGCCGTTGCCTTTCTATCTGTCATTCCGTGCGAACGGTAACGTTCAGACACGGAATCTATGTTAAAGTTCATTTACATTATTTTTGTCGTTCAGTCTTGTCGTTTATTATACATTGTAAATTGTCTTTCGGTGGCAATCCGGTGTCGTTTTCTTGTCAAAAAAGACAGGAAGATTGCTATGTTATCTCCCCGTCTTGTAAGAGCATTAGTTATGCTCAAAATATTTATAGATATATTTATAGTCAAATATAGATACTCTACTAATTGACTTCGTGAATTACAGAACCGCTGGTTATATCATATTTTATTCTAAACCATTTTTTATTATTAGAATTTTTTAATTCTTCAGGTTCTAATATGGCAGCACAAAAATAATGCTTGTACAATCCAGCATTTTCTGTAGCTCCGGTAAGTAGTGTAAAATATTTGTTTCCTCTTACATCTATTCCTAACACAGGTTCGTAACTTGTAGTTGAATCATCTCCGGTATAATTCATTATATAAAAATTACCATACTCGCTATAGTAAGCTTTTTGTGCCGAAAGTATTGTTCCAAGCACAGCATATCCTTCTGACCATTTTGCTTTATCCACATACCCTCTGTAAATCGGTACAGAAATTACCGACAAAATAATCACTATAGCAATAGTGATAACCAACTCTACTAACGTAAAACCTTTTGTCTTGTTCTGTCCGTCATTGCGAGCCGACAAAGTCGGCGTGGCAATCCGGCGTCTTTTGTTGTTTAATCTTTTCATAAATTTCTCCTCTTTGTTTTTTGTCGTTTATTGTACTGCCGTTTTAATTTTCTCTTTAAGTTAAATTTTAGTTGCTAAAATATTTTAAAACAGATATAATAATAAAAAACTGCAGGATATTTGCAGATAACCTGCAGCTAAGAACACAGCAGTATTTTTGTGAATAGATTTAATACTAAGCCTTTTGTGCTTTTGTATATTGTGCTGTGTATAATATTTATAAACATTTTTAACCTCTTTATTATTACTGTTAGCAAACTGTTAATTAGTGTTAATATTTTAATTTATTTGTGAATTTTTGTCAAGTATTTTTTATTTGTTGGCGAGGAATTATGAATTTTGGAGAAAAACTTTATTACTTATTGGGAAAGAAAAATTTAACACAAGCAGATTTGGCAAGAAAAATAAATCAAAAAACTTCTGCTGTTGCAAGATGGGCAACCGGTAAATATAAGCCGTCGAGCATAAATATGAATAAAATAGCAAAAGCTCTCGATGTTGATGTGGAAGAGCTTATTTCGGATGGACATATAGAAAAAAGTGAGTTACAGGAAATAAAAGAAGAGCTTATACTGATAAGAGCGGATATTGATTTATTGAAGAAAAAGGTTTTTGATAAATAAATTCTTGAAAAAAGTTATTATATAAGGTATAATTTAAGGTATCAACTTAATATTTACTGTTTTTGGAGTCCGAAAGGACGCACTTTTGTGAAAACAAAAGACATTTGAAGCCAAAAACAGCCAGTA
>CAJOJJ010000086.1 GCA_905234925.1 uncultured Endomicrobiia bacterium | reverse complement strand
ATAAGTCAAAGATAGATGCAAGAGCGGAGCGTTTTCACACGCCGGCTGAATTTATATTGTTTCTTAGAACTGCAGAAGTTGTGCTGCGTTTTTGTTTTCCCTGATAAACCGTATAAGCATTTATCTCTTTTTCAAATTTTTTTGTATCATTTTGCCGCTAAACGAAAAGGAAATCACTATTTGCAGCGGTCAACAAAATATATTTAATGGTGAAAATTTATATATAAATTACTATATTTTCTTTTTCTTAACAGGTCTTTGTTTTTTTTGAAGTTCGGGGTCTGCTTTTATTTTAGAGTTTGTTTGTATACGTTTAACCGAATGAACTTCAGGCAAAGATTGAAAAGCATTTATAATGGTGTTTAAATTATCTATGCCGTTAACTTCCACTCCCATTTCTATTATACCGATTTTTTTAGCCTGATTTGTTTTTACGTTTGCATAAGTAATATTTGTATTCATATCGGCAGCTTTAATAAGAATATCTTTTAAGAGTCCCATTTTATCGACACAGCTAATGCGAATTGATGTAACATAAGTTTTATTCGGATTTTCTTTATTTTTCCAGCTTATTTTCATCATTCGTTCAACAGGAACGGAATCAAGCGACGGACAATCTATCCGGTGAATAGAAACACCTTTTCCACGTGTTACAACACCTACAATTTGTTCTCCCGGAACAGGCGAACAGCATTTTGCAAAACTGTAGAGCATTCCTTCCAAACCTTCAATTTCATCCTTATAGTGGCTTTTCTTCTTCGTTGAAATAAATTTTTCCGAATTATCTTCCGCCGGATGGTTTATTTTACTTGTAACTTTATTTATTGTTGTTTCACCGTTTCCTATAGCGGCAAACAAGTCTTCAGCTGAAATATAATTTAGTATTTTTGCTATTTCAAGTAATCTGCCGTTTTTCATATTTTCATCGAAAACAGCCTTTGTTAATTCCTGTTCAAGTAAAGCTCTGCCTGTGTTAATATACTCATCACGATTATGCTTTTTAAACCACTGCCGTATTTTTGATTGAGCCTGTTTTGTAACGCAGAATTTAAGCCAGTGAAGTTTTGGAGTACCCGTTTTTGATGTAAATAATTCAACTATATCCCCGTTGTTCAGTTTTGTATCAAGCTGGGCAATACGTCCGTTAATTAAAGCACCCGTTGTTTTATATCCGACCTCTGAGTGAATGCGGAAGGCAAAGTCAATCGGAGTCGCATTTAAAGGTAAATCAATAATATCTCCCATAGGTGTAAATGCAAAAACCTGATTACCGAAAAGATCCAGTTTTACTTTTTCTACAAAATCGTTTGCGTTTGATGCTTCTTTTTCAAGCTCAATCATCTGATGCATCCATGAAAATTTAATATCATCCTCGGAAGCCGCATTAATGGAGCCTGATTCTTTATATTTCCAATGAGCAGCAACACCGTATTCGGCAACTTTGTGCATTTCTTTAGTTCTTATTTGAACTTCCAATGGCTTTTGCTTCGGTCCGATGACAGAAGTATGCAATGATTTGTATCCGTTTCCTTTCGGCATTGCAATATAATCTTTAAATCTTCCGGGGATTGGTTTAAACAGAGAGTGAATAATACCTAAAACTTCATAACACTGACGTTCCGTATCTACAATAACTCTCACGGCAGTAATGTCATAAAGGTCATTAAATGCAACATTTAATCTCTGCATTTTTTTGTAAATACTGTAATAATGTTTTGCCCGTCCTGAAATTTCAGCATTTATTTCATTTTGTTTAAGACTTTCTGCTATTTCATCCATTAAAAGTTTAACGGTATTTTCTCTTTCAACTTTTTTTTGTGCAACCAATTGTGCTATCTCAAAATATTTTTCGGGATTTAAATACCTTAAACACAAATCTTCAAGTTCGGCTTTAATTTTACCTATACCTAAACGGTTTGCCAAAGGGGCAAAAATATCAAGTGTTTCCTGTGCAATTCTTACCTGCTTTTGAGCAGGCATGTAATTTAATGTACGCATATTATGGAGTCTGTCTGCCAGTTTAAGAAATATAACTCTGACATCTTTTGCCATTGCGATAAACATTTTACGAAAGTTCTCTGCCTGACGCTCCTCTTTTGACTTAAACTGAAATTTATCGAGTTTTGTAACACCTAAAACAAGGTTTAAAACATCATCTCCAAATTCTGCTCCTAATTGTTCGGCTGTAAGTCCCGTGTCTTCAATAGTATCATGCAAAATAGAAGCCATTAAGGTATGCTTATCAACCTTTAATGTTGCAAGAATTTTTGCAACTTCAACTGGATGTATTATGTACGGTTCTTCACTGACTCTGTATTGCCCCGCATGCAGCTTCTCGGCAAATTTATATGCTCTGTAAATTTCCTGTATATCTTCTTCCGAGCGATTTTGCTCTTTTAATATTTTTTCCAGTCCCGTAAAAAGATTTTCTTGTTCCATATATTTCCCGTTTAATTGACTTTATTTTACAATGTAATTGTTATATTTACAAGAATTATTGCAATTTCCTCAATTTAAAATCTTGCACCTAAAAAAATGCGGGAGTAATATTTCAAATCCCGCTTAACGTAAATATAGTTTTTGCTATAAAAAATTTTTAATTTATGCAGCACGCATTTATATATTTCGGATGTTTCTTTTTTTCAGCTGTTTTCTTTTGAAATACTTTTTGAATTTTATCGGCACATCTGTAGCAGTATTTACACTCAACAGCACATCTTGATGCACATAAATGCCCGTTTTTTATAAAATGTTTTATATCAGGCAGATATTTTTTGTAGTCTTTCACTTTTAACTGTTTTAGTACGGGATTGTTATTAATATGGTGCGTGAAATCGGACAGTGCATAATCCTGAATGCTTTTGATGTCGTCAATTCCTTTTAAATACATAGTGTAACCTTTTATA
>CAJOJJ010000085.1 GCA_905234925.1 uncultured Endomicrobiia bacterium | reverse complement strand
AAAAATTTGCTGAAAAGCTTAGAAGCTGAAGAGCTGAAAAGTTTGAACGACGAAAGACAAGAAAGGGAGGACAACGGTAACATAGATTCCGTGTCTGTCTTTCCCGAAAAAGACATTCCTGTCATCTCGAGTGAGCGAAGCGACGAGAGATCTGCAGTTGCCGTTCGTCGTTGTCTTTCGTCTGTCATTCCCGAAAGTCGTAATCGGGAATCTATGGTTAATAAAACACCTCTTAGTCGTGCTGCTTTCACTCTTGTGGAGTTGGTAATCACAATCGCAATTGTCATTATCCTGTCGGTAATTTCCGTGCCGATTTATCAAGGCTATACGAGAAAAGCTAAAATGGCTGAGGGATACGCACTATTGGGAACGATACTTTCTGCACAGAAAGCTTATTACTCGGAGTACGGAAATTTTTATTGGTCTCCAAACAATAAAGACTATGATTGGTCTTGTTGTTATCCGGCCATTGGAATTGATGCCAGAGGAAATAAATATTTTACTTGCTTTTATTCTGATTCCAGTCCTGCATACCAACCTTACGGCTTTTATGCCTATGTAAAGATGCCGGATGAATTACATGAAAATGGAAATACAAGATTAGGTTTTAACTATAATATAACGGTAGGATATGTTAACTTCTCCGAAGGTTCTCATGGTATATAATAAAAAGTCAAATTATTATAATACATATTTTTAACAAAAGAGTATACATAGCAGTACTCTTACAGAACAGGATTACAACGTAGCAGTAATCCTGTCTTGTATTTTGCCGTGCAAATTTTTCGGCTGAATTTATCATCATTCACTCATTTTTTGGGAATAAAGCCTTGACTATTCGCTCATTTTTTAGTACTATATAGCAAATTATTCGCTCATTTTTTAGGAATAAAAGAGATTTTCAAATTAAAAATTGGGTTAAAACAGGGGCGGTATATGTTATATTTAAAAAGAAAAATTGATGATTTTTTAAAAGATTGGAAAAACAATGATGATAGAAACCCTCTTATAGTTAAAGGAGCCAGACAGATAGGTAAAACAGAATCAATAAGAAACTTTGCAAACAAAAACTATAAAAATGTAATTGAAATAAATTTTGCCGAAGAACCAAAATATAAAAAAATTACAGAAGATGGTTATGGTGCCAAAGATATAATAAAAAACATTTCAAGATTAGATCAAAATAAAATATTTGAAGAGAATAATACGCTTATATTTTTTGATGAAATTCAAGATTTTCCCGAAATATCGACATCTTTTAAATTTTTCAAACAAGACGGCAGATTTGATGTAATATGTTCCGGTTCTTTACTTGGTGTAAATTATCAGAGAATTGAAAGCATAAGTGTAGGCTATAAACAAGATTATGTTATGCGTTCTATGGATTTTGAAGAATTTCTTTGGGCAAAAGGTTATGATAATAAATTTACGGATGAGATTTTAGACAAAATGATAAATTGTGTTGTATTTAACAAAGTAGAGATAGATGTCTATAATTCGCTGTTTTATGATTTTTGTATTTTGGGTGGAATGCCGGAAGTAATTAAAAACTATATCAAAAAAGAAACTTTTGAAAATACTTTTAATTTACAGCAGCAACTAATTTCCGATTATAAAGAAGATATACGAAAATATGCCGATGGGGTAGATCAGACAAGAATACTAAATGTGTTTAACCACATTCCGGTTCAACTTGCAAAGGAAAATAAAAAATTTCAAATTTCAAAAGTTTCTTCCGGAGCAAAGTTTAAAGATTACAGAGGATGTATAGAATGGATTATCGATGCAGGCATAGTTAATGCCTGTTATTGTTTAAGTTTTCCGGAACTTCCCATAAAAGGAAACATTGATATTGATAAATATAAACTCTATTTTGCAGATATCGGCTTACTTATTGCCTGCCTTGATGAAGAATCCCAAAATGATTTAAGAATTAACAAAAATTTAGGAACATATAAAGGTGCATTATATGAAAATATTGCAGCAGACAGCCTTGTAAAACAAGGTTATAATTTATGTTACTATAAACGGGATGATTCTCGTCTTGAACAGGATTTTTTTGTTAGAACAGCTTCAAATTTAGTTCCTGTAGAAGTTAAAGCATCTAACGGGAAAGCAAAAACATTAACTACACTAATTGAAAGTGATAAATATCCGGATATAAAATGGGGAATAAAATTTATCAACGGAAATATCGGTTATGCAAATAATATTTATTCTTTTCCGTATTTTTGCCTTTTTCTTTTAAAAAGATTTCTGAAAGAAAAATAAAAGCATACATATAACAGCTATTTTTCCTTTGGAAAAATGAATTATACAAAATTTAAAAGCAGGATTGTTGCTATGAGACAATCCTGCTTAAGACCTTGAATAATTTTAAATCAAGGTTTATGTGAGAATAATATATGAAATATTATAAAAATTACATTTCCCAATTAAAGTTTGTGTCTCTGATTTCTGCTCCTTTAGTAATATTATATTGCAAGGACAGTTTTGTTTTTCCTGATTCTTGAAATTCTGTAGGTTTCTTAACATATGCTTTAAAATATATTTTTATATCGTAGGTAGCGCTAGGTCCCGGTCCTGGCTGAAAATAAGAAAAATATTTATTCCCTCTGGCATCTATACCTAGTACAGTATCATAACTTGTCCAACCTGTTGAACTTCCGCTGTTGCTGGGACAACTATAAAAATTTCCATATTCCGAATAATATGCCTTTTGTGCAGAAAAAATAGTTCCTAATAAAGCATATCCCTCAGACCATTTCGCTTTGTCAACATATCCTCTGTAAAGAGGCACGGAAATTACCGATAGAATAATGACAATTGCGATTGTAATAACAAGTTCTACGAGGGTAAAAGCGGCACGACTAAGAGGTGTTTTATTAACCATAGATTCCCGATTACGAATTTCGGGAATGACAGACACGGAATCTATGTTACCGTTGTCCTCCCTTTCTTGTCTTTCGTCGTTCAAACTTTTCAGCTCTTCAGCTTCTAAGCTTTTCAGCAAATTTTT
>CAJOJJ010000084.1 GCA_905234925.1 uncultured Endomicrobiia bacterium | reverse complement strand
TGCTTTTGCTACTGTGTCATAAGGTATATATTCTGCCAATCCCTGATCGCCCAATACTTTCGTTATTGCTGCGGTCAATGTCGTTTTACCGTGGTCTACATGTCCTATTGTTCCTACGTTTACGTGCGGCTTTGATCTGTCAAATTTTTCTTTTGCCATTTTTCCTCCGTACAACTTTTTATTACTTTTTGTTATATTTTATTTTCTTGTTTCTTTATTTCTACTTTAATATGTCTTTAGCTGAGAAGCTGAGGAACTTTTCGTTGCTTCATCTTATCAGCTTATAAGCTAAAAATCGCTTCGCTATTTTTAAGCTTTTTTCTCCAATATCTTATCAGCAATCTGTTTAGGAACTTCTTCATAGTGAGAAGGTTCCATGCTGTAGTTTCCTCTTCCCTGCGTTAAAGAACGAAGAGTCGTGGAATAACCGAACATTTCTGACAAAGGAACATTTGCTTTAATATGTTCAACTTTGTTTACGGGTTCCATACTGATAATTTTTCCTCTTCTGGAGTTCAAATCACCGATAACATCACCCATATAATCTTCGGGAACTACAACTTCGGTTTTCATTACAGGTTCCAAAAGAACAGGGTTTGCCTTTTTGCAGGCATCTTTAAATGCCATTGAACCTGCAATCTTAAATGCCATTTCGGAAGAGTCAACTTCGTGGAAAGAGCCGTCCGTCAACGTAACTCTTACGTCAACAACGGGATAGCCTGCCAATACACCGGATGTTAAGGCTTCTTTAATACCTTTTTCAACTGCAGGGATATATTCTCTGGGAATAACACCGCCCACAATTTTGTTTACAAATTCGAAACCTTTCGCAGGAGGTAACGGTTCCAATGTTATAATAACATGTCCATACTGACCTCTACCACCCGTCTGTCTGATGTACTTGGATTCTGCATCTGCCGTCTTTCTGACGGTTTCTCTGTAAGCAACCTGAGGTTTACCTACATTTGCCTGAACGTTAAATTCTCTTCTCATTCTGTCTACCAAAACATCCAAGTGAAGCTCACCCATACCGGAAATGATGGTCTGATTTGTTTCTTCATCACTTCTAACGGTAAACGTCGGGTCTTCTTCTGCAAGTCTTGATAAGGCATTTGCCAACTTTTCTTCGTCGGCTTTAGATTTAGGCTCAATTGCAACCGAGATAACCGGATCAGGAAATTCCATACTTTCCAAGATAACAGGTTTCGCTTCATCACAAAGCGTATCACCTGTACCGGTATTTTTGAGTCCTACTACTGCTGCAATATCACCTGCTCTTACTTCTTTTACTTCCTCTCTGTTGTTAGAGTGCATTCTTACGATACGAGAAATTCTTTCCTTGCCGTTTTTGCCGGGATTGAATACATAAGAACCGCTCTGCAACGTTCCGGAATAAACTCTGATATAGGTGAGCTTACCTATAAAAGGGTCTGCTTGTATCTTAAAGGCCAAAGCTGCGAAAGGAGCATTATCGTCAGCCGGTCTAGAAGTTTCTTCATTTGTATTTGCATCTATGCAGTGCATATCTTTTCTGTCCAACGGAGAAGGCAAATAATCACAAACTGCGTTCAACATAGGCTGAACACCTTTGTTTTTAAATGCCGTTCCACAGAAAACAGGGATTAATTTTATTTGAAGTGTTGCGTTTCTGATTGCTTGTTTAATTTGAGGAATGGTAGGTTCTTTTCCTTCCATATAGCAGTTCATAACATCATCGCTGTAATCTGCTATAAGTTCTATCATTTTTTCTCTTAATTCTTTTGCTTTATCTGCAAATTCTGCAGGTATATCGGTTATATCATATTTTGCACCGAGTTCTTCTCCCTGCCAAATGTAAGCTTTCATTTCAACCAAGTCAACAACACCTTTAAAGTCAGCTTCAGAACCTATAGGAATCTGCATTGTAAGCGGTGTTGCACCAAGCTTATCTTTTATCTGTTCAATAACCATAAAATAATCTGCACCGATTTTATCCATCTTATTTGAGAAAACGATTCTAGGTACATGATATTTATCTGCCTGTCTCCAAACGGTTTCAGACTGAGGTTCAACTCCGTTACCGGAATCGAATACAACTACTGCACCGTCGAGAACTCTTAAAGATCTTTCTACTTCTGCCGTAAAATCAACGTGTCCCGGAGTATCAATAATGTTAAACTGCATATCCTGCCATTTGCAATATGTGGCAGCGGAACAAATAGTGATACCTCTTTCTCTTTCCTGTTCCATCCAGTCCATCGTTGCGGCACCTTCATGAACTTCACCGATTTTGTGAGTTCTTCCGGTATAGTAAAGAATTCTTTCCGTTGTGGTGGTTTTACCTGCATCAATATGAGCGGCAATACCGAAATTTCTAACTTTGTCTAATGAAAATTCTCTGGCCATTTTTTTCCCTTACAATTAAATTTTATATAAAATTTTTTATATATTTTTCTTAAAAAATTTTTTATCCTGCAAAAAACAACAATTCGCTCCGACACGGCTTTTTCAGCAGTGTCTGCACGAGAAAACATATTTTTTACCGTAAAAAACGGTTATACAAGTTTGAGTATTATAGCTAATTTTTTTTTCTCTGTCAAGCAGAAAATTATATATTTTTTATAAGATGATTTTTTAGCAGGCAACCGTGACCGTATCCGAAAAGGTAAAAAAATACAAAAAAACAGTCGGGAAGCAGATTTGCGAGAAATGCTAAGACTAAGAAATGCTTTTTAAAAGAAAAACTTTGTTGAAATGCGCTATGTATCATTTCACCCGACTATTTTTTTGATTGACAAAAATATTAAAATTTTTTAAAATACATTACGTCGTTTATTTTGCGGCAACAAAAAAAAACATTTTTCATACTTAAAGCCGAGCGGGCTTTTCCTATAACCATAGCAAGCCTGAAAAAATGAATAAACCTAACTTGTCCGGTAAATAACGATTCTTCTTGGTATAGTGCCTGAGGCAACAAGTATTTCACTTGGTTTCGTGTTGATGACAGTGGTGATGGTCAATATACAAAATATTATTTTGATGCCGGAGCACCTGTCGATTTACAAGCTTCCAAAGATACCTCGTTGATATTACAATATAATATTACTTTAGGCGGAAAAATTGTTGATAATCCGGTAAATTTTGATTCTTCTTGGTAT
>CAJOJJ010000083.1 GCA_905234925.1 uncultured Endomicrobiia bacterium | reverse complement strand
AAATTCGTTTACTATAGATTTGTAAAATCTGTAAAAAATATCGTATAACATGGTTTTCAAAACCGATAAAAACTTTGTCACAAAAGTTGCTGTTCGTGGCTTTACGCCACCGCAACTTTTGCGCCAATTTTGCCCGTTGGGCAAAACCGTTTTTACGGTTTAAAACGCTAGTTAGGTTGATAGGCCACTGGCCTACTTGCTGTTAGTAAGGAAAATCTTCCGACAGAATTTTACCGTAAGGGATAAAATCTTAGGAGGATTTTATGAATCCAAACAAGAAAACGGAAAAAACAAAGAAAGCCTTCTACAAGAAATGGTGGTTCTGGATAATAATCTTTGTTGTTATAATTATTATGTTAGCAAAACTAGGTAACTCATCTAAAGGAAAATCATCCGATACAACTTATTCTTTTAAACAAGGACAGGAGGTTTCTGCATCATCAGAGAAGAGCCAAATTAGTACTAATACAAAATCCAACGAGGATATCGAATCTCTTAAAAAAGAATTAAAAAGCAAATATGATATAACGGAACCTTCAAAATTTGTAAAGGGCAAGGCTCCTGATACATGGAAAAGAAATGTTATTGCTAATGCGACACCACCATCAGCCTATGCAGTCAAATACACAAAAGCTTATATGAATAAAGGTGATATATATTTCATTATAAATCTTGCACTGAAAACTACAACAATGATAAATAATACATTGCCAGGTAACTTTATTGAAGTAAAAACAACCGAGTATATAAAAGGAGAAGAACATGATTCAAGTAAGGTAGCAAAAGGAATACTTTATACACAGCAGTGTTTTGATCTTGATACTGGCAAAGAAATAAAGGTTGAATCAAATCTTAATGCTGAAAAAGTTAGTGAAAAAGAACTTATTACAAAAGTAAAAGATGTTACCAAAGATTTTGTAGGACCAGAAGAAAAAATAACAAACATAGCCTTTGAAAATGGGAATCTAACAGTTTTCATGGATATTTCTCAAGCAGATACATCGACAATAACTTTTCAGGATTATGCACGTTCAAATATTTCCGCAATTACAGATAAAATACTTGAATTAGATGATCGTTATTATAATTCTTGGGATACAATAACAATGGATTTTGGTGAGATAGGGAGAGCAACTCTTACAAAAGATATAGTAAAAGATCAGGGATTCGGAAAATTTTTCGATATTCCAATTGATGTATTAAAAAAATAGAACTCTAAAGATGTAAGGAGGATTTTATGGGATTTCTTAATGGTCTGCTAGGAAATGCAGACACAGTATCAATTGAAGAAGTAAAGAAAGAATGGGGAAAGATTCTGGCACAAGGAGAAGAAATAGCTGCGGCATATAAACTTATCCGAGATTACATTATTCTTACACCAAAGCGAATTATTTTCATTGATGTTCAAGGAATAACAGGGACTAAAATAGAAATTAGTTCTTATCCATACAGAAGTATTATTGGTTTTTCTATACAGACAGCAGGTGTCATGGATTCTAATGCGGAGCTTTTAATCACTGTTGCCAATCGAGTTACACCAATAAAATATAAGTTTGATAAAAATATAAATATTTATGAAGTTCAGGCTGTAATTGCAGATGCAATTGCAAATGAAGGAAAGTAGGATTTAAAAGTATTTTACTAAAAAAATGGGAGAGGAACCAAAATCTGCAAAGCAATAATCCGCCTTTAAATATTGTTTGTTTTTCAGGCAGGTAAAACCTGCCTAATTATTTTGCTGTATGGATGTCTTTGGTTATAGTCCGTCGGTGCGGTGCCCTCCGGCAGCCCAATTGATTTCGGCGGTTTTGCTACTGAAATTTTGAACGCTAACTGGGGGCAGGGACAGTGCCCAGCCCCTACAAATCTTAACGAGCAGTTTTAAGAGGTTTATTTGGTTTAGTGGAATTTATATTTGTTAAAAGAGAATTGACCACTGTTCATTTTCAAGTAAATGATGTATTATGTTCTAGAAAGAAAAATAACCTAACAAAGTTTTCAAAACCGACATTTGTTTTTGCATAAAACTTGCTATTGCTCCCTTACGGTCGCGCAAGTTTTACGCCAATTTTTGCCTGCGGCAAAAAACACAAATGCGGTTTAAAACGCTAGTTATGACGACAGGCACAATGGCCTGCCTTTTTAGGATTTTAGGAAAAAACGAGGAAGAATTTATATTTTTAGAATTTGTTTTTTAGAAGTACAAATTATCCTTCCAAAGACAATAAAGGAGCATTTTTTCATCGGTTCAAGCCCGATGAAAAAATTGAATTATTAAACTTTTAGAGGTTGCGCGGAGAAGCGATTTTAGGAAAAGAAGAATAATTTTTTATTCGAGTCAGGCTCGAATAAAAAATTATGAAATTTAACTTTAGGGCTTGGACGAAGAAGCGGTTGTACGCGGCTTTACGCCGCTTAGAATTTACAAAAAGAAGCATTGCTTCTAAAATATAATACATAATCTTCTTAAAGGAAAAGATTTAAGAAATCTAATTCTGTATAAGAAATATAATTAGTCATAACATAGCTTCGTAACCGACACGGTGGTCAAGCCACCGTGCGGTACAAGCAATTGTTATGGCGACAGGCCACTGGCCTGCTTTTTTTAGAATTTTAGGATTTGACGGGGAAGCCGGAAGGAAGAATTTGTAAAAAACTGTCAACTTGGCGAATTGAAAGTGTAAGCGGAGTAATGCAGCTGTTGTAATTCTGGCAAGGTAAAGAAGCGGTAAAAAGGAAAATAATTTCAGCAAGTCGAGCTTGCTGAAATTATTTGGAAATATAACATTCAGGTGAAGCGGGAAGCGGTGGTAATCCGGGCCC
Source organism: uncultured Endomicrobiia bacterium (assembly GCA_905234925.1). Classification (GTDB taxonomy): domain Bacteria; phylum Elusimicrobiota; class Endomicrobiia; order Endomicrobiales; family Endomicrobiaceae; genus Ruminimicrobiellum. Next base: position 352 of record CAJOJJ010000083.1, on the reverse strand, counting down.
GCAAGGAAGAAATGGAATATTTTTTCACCGAGTCAGGCTCGGCGAAAAAAATGAATTGAACTTCAGGGCAGTGACGAGGAAGTTTTTATTTAAATTTTCTGAAAATAAAAACATCTTCGTCTGAAATAAAAAGGGAAAATTTTGAAAATCTGTTCAAGCCAGATTTTCAAAATTTAATTGAAGTTCAGGGCTGGGCAAGGCGGCTGTAGAACGCGGCTTTACGCCGCTTGAAAAACAAATTATAATAGAGGCGTTGCTTCAGAAATTGTACAGAATATTTCTTAAAGAAAAAAAGTATTTATGGAATATAATTCTGTATAAGAAATAAAGTTGCCATAACATGGTTTTCAAA
>CAJOJJ010000082.1 GCA_905234925.1 uncultured Endomicrobiia bacterium | reverse complement strand
AGGATATTTTGACCTTGCACCTATAGATTTGGGCGAAAGCGTAAGAAGAGATATGTGTTTAACACTTGAACAGATGGGCTTTGAAATAGAAGCTTCCCACCACGAAGTTGCAAGAGGGCAGCATGAAATAGATTTCAAATATGCAGAAGCATTAAAAACTGCAGATAACATAAACACTTTTAAGCTGGTAGCAAAAACAATTGCACAGAAACACGGTTTACATGCAACATTTATGCCAAAACCTATTTTCGGTATAAACGGTTCGGGTATGCACACAAACCAGTCTTTATTTAAAAATGGCAAAAATGCATTTTATGATCCGAAAGATCCTATCGGTCTTTCAAAGACTGCATACAGCTACATTGCAGGTATAATGAAAAATATTAAGTCTATGGCTGCAATTTCTAATCCATTGGTAAATTCTTATAAAAGATTAGTTCCGGGTTATGAAGCACCTGTTTATATTGCATGGTCTGCAAGCAACAGAAGTCCTTTGATAAGAATACCTGCAGCAAGAGGAGCATCTACAAGAATTGAATTGAGATGTCCGGATCCGGCAGCAAATCCGTATTTCTTATTATCAGCATGTTTGGCAGCAGGTCTTGACGGAATAAAGAACAAACTTAAAGTAAAACATTCTACAGACAAGAATATATTTAAAATGACGAAAGAAGAAAGAGATGCTGCAGGAATAGAAAATTTACCGCATAATTTGATAAATGCAGTAAAAGCTATGCAGAAGAGTGATTTGATGAAAGAAACATTGGGAGAATATTCGTTCAATCTTTACACACAGGCAAAAATTGAAGAGTGGGATAACTACAGAACGAAAGTTCACCAGTGGGAAATTGATAAGTATTTAGTAAACTACTAATTAGTTCATTGATTTAGGCGTCACAAAAAGAGAAATATATTCTCGTTTGCTCAATCGCCATTCGCTTGAAATTTTTAAAGCCGGGCTCCAACTGTGTTTTCCTAACAACTATAGGAAGACGGAAAACACCACGAACATGGTCGCCCTAAAATCCTCTACTCAACTGGATTTTACTCTAAAAATTTCTGCGCTCATAGACGGCTACAGGCTGCACTCGAATATATTTCCTTTTTGTGTTGTTAAAAATTTTCGAAGAAAATTTTTTAGAGACCTTAAGATTTGAGGCGAAACGAAGAGTTTACGAACCGCGGTGTACAAATGAACAGGGTACATAAGGTTCGTAAACTCAAAGTTGTAGCCCAAATATTGAGGTCAATATAAGGAGAAGTAATGAAAGAAGGTCAAGTACGAATCCCTGCAGGATGTGCCATCAGCGGTATAATAGACAAAAAAGGTAACAGATTTAACGGAACAGATATTATTAAATCAATTGCATTAATGCACGAAAGATCTAACGGTCTTGGCGGAGGATTTGCCGGGTACGGTATATATCCTCAATACAAAGATTTTTTTGCTCTTCACATTTTTTATGACAACAACCAAATAAAAGCAAGAACTGAAGAGTTTTTAAATGAACATTTTGAAATAGAAAGTGCGGGAAATATCCCGACGAGAAAAGTTCCGTCAATAAAAGACAAGCCTTTAATTTGGCGTTATTTTGTTTTACCGAGAATTTATAAAGTTCGTAACTTAAACATGGACGAAGACGAGTTTACCGCCAGATGTGTAATAAGAATAAATAAAGAATTTACGGGAGCTTATGTATTTTCCAGCGGGAAAAATATGGGTGCATTTAAAGGAGTAGGATATCCTGAAGATATCGGAAATTTTTATATGCTGGAAAATTACGAGGGGTATATTTGGACGGCACACGGAAGATTTCCGACGAATACACCCGGATGGTGGGGAGGAGCACATCCTTTTACGATGCTTGACTGGTCTATCGTACATAACGGAGAAATATCTTCTTACGATGCAAACAGAAGATTTGTAGAAATGTACGGATACAACTGTTCTTTACAGACAGATACGGAAGTAATAACATATTTGCTTGATTTGCTCGTCAGGAAACATAAACTTCCTATGGAGAAAGCCATACAGGTTTTGGTAGCTCCTTTCTGGAAGGATATAGAAAACGAAAATCCTAAAAAAGCACAAGAATTGAAAGCCCTAAGAACTGTTTATTCATCGGCATTGATAAACGGACCTTTTTCAATTCTTATCGGTTATGAAGACGGACTTATAGCATTGAACGACAGAATAAAATTAAGATCTATGGTAAGTGCTACAAAAGGCAGCAAAGTTTATTTTGCAAGTGAAGAAAGTGCAATAAGAGTAATTTGTCCCGAACCTGAAAATATTTATCATCCGAAAGGCGGAGAACCTGTTATTGTTAAATTGGAGGCGAAACAATGAGTTTAAATTTAGTATCTGACAGATTTGAAGTTTTAAGAGATCAAACGAAATGTATTCAATGCCAAGTTTGCGTTAAACAGTGTGCAAATGAAGTTCATTTTTATGATAAGGAAGATAATGTTATTTTATCTAATGATTCAAAGTGTGTATGCTGTCACAGATGTGTTGCAATGTGCCCGACAAAAGCAATAAAAATAAGAAAAAATTCTTTGGAATTTAAAGAAAATGCCAACTGGACAGGCACTGCAATCGACGAGATTTACAGACAGGCACAAACAGGCGGAATGCTGTTATCCAGTATGGGAAACCCTAAACCGTATCCTATATACTGGGACAACATTTTGTTAAATGCCAGCCAGGTAACTAATCCGTCCATAGATCCTTTAAGAGAGCCTATGGAAACTAAAGTTATGATAGGCAGAAAGCCGGACAAAATAGAGTACGATAAAAACGGCAATATGATAACTAAAATTCCGCCACAGATAGAATTAAATATGCCGATAATGTTTTCTGCAATGAGTTACGGTTCAATATCTAAAAATGCTCATGAAGCGCTTGCAAGAGCCGCAGAAAAGCTGGGAATTCTTTATAATACCGGAGAAGGTGGTCTCCATAAAGATTTTTATAAATACGGCAAAAATACGACCGTACAGGTGGCTTCAGGAAGATTTGGTGTACACTTGGACTACTTAAATGCAGGTGCTGCAATAGAAATAAAAATCGGACAAGGTGCAAAGCCTGGAATAGGCGGACATTTGCCCGGAATAAAAGTAGGGCCTGATGTTTCTGCAACAAGAATGATACCGGAAGGTTCCGATGCTATTTCACCTGCACCGCACCACGATATTTATTCCATAGAAGATTTAAGACAATTAATTTTATCTTTAAAAGAAAGTACAAACTATACAAAACCTGTTTTTGTTAAAATTGCAGCTGTACACAATGTTTCTGCAATTGCATCAGGTATTGCAAGAGCAGGTGCAGATGCTATTGTTATAGACGGTTTCAGATTTTTAATTTC
>CAJOJJ010000081.1 GCA_905234925.1 uncultured Endomicrobiia bacterium | reverse complement strand
ATATTGAAAACGGCGAAGTTATAATTTCTCTTGTAAGCGAACATGTGGAAAATGCAGGTATTCACTCGGGCGATGCTACGCTTGTTTTTCCACCTGAAAAACTGTATGTAAAAACGGTCAACACAATAAAAGATATAGTCAGAAAAATAGCTAAAGGTTTAAACCTTAACGGTCCTTTCAATATTCAATTTATTGCTAAAGATAACGATGTTAAAGTTATAGAATGTAATTCTCGTGCTTCAAGGTCGTTTCCTTTCATATCGAAAGTTTCCGGCAAAAACCTTGCAGAAATTTCCTGTAAAGTAATGAATAATGAAAAAATTTCAAAAATTATGATAGATGAAAGCGAGCTTCCTTATGTTGGTATAAAAGCATCTATGTTCAGCTACAGAAGGCTCGACGGAGCAGATCCTGTAACAGGTGTAGAAATGGGCTCTACCGGAGAAGTAGGCTGTTTAGGTAAAGATTTTAATCAGGCACTGATGCTTTCTTTGGAAGCAACACAGACTAAAAAACCGGTTAAAGGTATTTTGGTAAGTTCCGGAAGAGAAAAAGATAAAATAAAATTTATGGAAGTTGTAGAAAATTTATATAAATTAAATGTTCCTGTATATGCAACTGCAGGAACAGCAAAATATTTGCAATCAAAAGGATATACCGTCAACACCGTTCATTGGCACCAATCTCCCAGAGCAACCGATATCATTAAAGACGGTAAAGTGGATTTTGTAATAAATATTCACAAAACTTTTGATATTGTCGAAAGAAAAGAAAATGCCATCATAAGAAAAGCTGCCATAAAATGCGGCTGTTCTCTTCTTACCAATATGGAAAAAGCTATCGCATACCTCAAATCCCTCGACGAATACGACAAACTCAAACAAACAAACTGCATAAACCTATAAGAACGACAATGTACAATGTACAATAAACAACAACCATGTAGCGGTGTCATTACGGACTCCGATCCGCAATCCATGTTATCGTTCTTGTTCTTCTTTAGCCGTCATTGCGAGGCAGGCGAAGCCAACGAAGCAATCTACAGCACATAGTGCTGTCATTCCCGAGTGTCTCTGTCGGGAAGCTATGGTATAAAATACCGCTTTATCTGTCATCCCGCACTTGATGAGGGATCTCGCTGTTTGCCTTTTCATTTTCCTGCCTTTACACTCAAAAATTTAATAGCAAAATCTTCCTTAATTTAGTAAAATATAAAGAGATAGAAAAATAGAGTTTCTTATATAAATTTCTATGGAGGAAAAATGAAAACATTTAGGAAAGAATTGTTTTTTAATACTGAAAAGAGAATAGATTTTATTAATATTACCGACGAAGTTCAGCAGGCTATTGACGAGAGCGGAATAAAAGAAGGTTTATGTTTGGTAAACGCTATGCATATTACGGCAAGCGTTTTTATAAACGACAACGAATACGGACTGCATAACGATTTTAGGAAATGGCTTGAAAAACTTGCTCCGCACGAACCGATAAATTCTTACAAACACAACGATACCGGCGAAGATAATGCAGATTCTCACTTAAAAAGACAAGTTATGGGTAGAGAAACCGTTGTTGCCATAACAAACGGCGAACTGGATTTTGGTCCATGGGAACAGATTTTTTACGGAGAGTTCGACGGACAGAGAAGAAAAAGAGTTCTGATAAAAATCATCGGCGAATAGATTTAAACAAAACTGCAACTTGTAAGAATTGCTTACATATTCAACAACTAACTACAAAACAACAGCTACAAAAAATTTTTATAAAATAATTGAAATTTGGTAAAATATATTTATGAAAAATATTGATGAAATAAGTCTTAATAATGCAAAAAAACTTTTTGAAACCGGCGACATAAACAAAGTTGAAGTTGGTACTGTCAAAGGTTTGCAAGATATTCATAAATATCTGTTTAATAATCTGTATGATTTTGCAGGACAAATTCGCACAAAAAACATTTCAAAAGGAAATTTCCGTTTTGCAAATAGTCTTTATTTAAAGGAAATATTGGAAAAGATAGAACAAATGCCGGAAGATACATTTGAAAACATAATAGCAAAATATGTTGAAATGAATGTGGCACATCCGTTTATGGAAGGTAACGGAAGATCAACAAGAATATGGCTTGATAAGATATTAAAGAAAAACCTTAAAAAAGTTGTAGATTGGCAAAAAGTGGATAAAGACTTGTATTTACAGGCAATGGAAAGAAGTCCGATAAACGATTTGGAATTAAGATTTTTATTACAATCCGCACTTACCGGTAAAATCAACGATAGAGAAATAATCTTTAAAGGTATAGAACAATCCTATTATTATGAAGGGTATGAAGTAAAAAAGTAAAAAAGAGGAACTGCTTGTGTCCGATAAAAATCAATATGAATTAGATTTTGAAGAATATATTAAAAATTCAGAACCTGACAAAAAAGAAAAATCTTATGCTTGGACTACAGCAATAGGCTTACAACAGGTTGATAATCTTTCTCCTTCAATTTATCTTTATGAAACGGCAAAAAGAAATATCGACGGAGAAATATCAGTATCAGAAGCAAAAACACTCATCGATAATTATTACAAATCAAAAACAGTAAAAACTAACGACGAATTTAAAAGAACAGAGGAAGCCGATAAAGTTTCCTCAAGAATAGCCCAAATTTTAAGCGAAAAATCTTTCAATTTTTCACCATCTTATTTGCTTGCAATTCACGGCAGACTGTTCGACGGTATTTTTGAATTTGCCGGAAAAATAAGAGATTATGATATTTCAAAAAAAGAATGGATACTAAACAATGATTCAGTTATATACGGAGCAGCTTTTGAACTTAAGACCGCACTGGATTATGATTTTGAGCAGGAAAGAAAATTTAAATATAAAAATCTCAGCATTGATGAAATAATAAAACATATCACTTCATTTGTTTCCAAACTTTGGCAAATTCATGTTTTCGGAGAGGGAAATACCAGAACTACAGCAGTTTTTATAATTAAATATTTAAGAACTCTCGGCTTTAAAGTTAATAACGATATCTTTGCAAAAAAATCGTGGTATTTCAGAAATGCTTTAGTCCGTGCAAATTATAATAATCTTCAAAAGGGAATTCGCGAAAACACAAAGTATTTAGAACTGTTTTTCAGAAACTTACTCCTAGGAGAACAGAACGAATTAAAAAATAGATATTTACATATTGATTTCAAAAATCTGCCTGTAAATGATAAAAAACAGACAAATTTAGGCAAAAACCTGCCTGTAAATCTGCCTGTAAATAAAACTCAAAAATTATTAATAGAGTTTCTTATAGAAAATTCTAAATATACTTATGACGAACTTGCAAAAAAACTTAACAAAACCAGGGAAACTGTTAGAGTAAATTTAAGAATTCTTGAGGGGAAGAAACTTATAAAAA
>CAJOJJ010000080.1 GCA_905234925.1 uncultured Endomicrobiia bacterium | reverse complement strand
ATTCCGGACAATAAATATACAATATTTCGAAAAAAATGATATATTAAACCGAGAAAGAATAAAAGAAATCTTCATTAAAATCGTCATCTTCAGTCAAACCGTCATTAAAAATACTTTCAATAATAGATACATAATACCCGTTATCTTTTAATTGAGACTTTACGGCAACTTCATTTTGAATTTTATTTTGATTTATATTTTTATTAAAATTTGAAATATCTTTATCACTTTTCATAAAAAGTACGGAAGACGATGCCGCAACTACAAAAATAAAACTTGCCGCAATAAGAAAATGTTTCTTTATAAAATTAAAAGTAAATATTTTGCCGGGTTTATCATCGTAAGTTTTATTTTTAATTTTATTCATTACGGAGTCGGTAAACCCGTCATCGACAACTTGTGAAGTTTTTAAGCCTGATAATAAATTCTTTATATTTTTTACTGCGATATATTCTTCTTTACAAGAAGAGCAGCTTTCCAAATGATGTTTTAATTGTTCTTTTTCGGCAGAGGACAATTTATTATCAAGATATAATGATATTATTTCTTGAATATTTTTACATTTCATGATTATTATCCTCCTTTAATAAAATTTCTTTCAGTTTTGCTCTGGCACGGAAAAGCCAAATTTTTACGTTATCGGTTGAAACATTTAACATTTTCGCTATTTCTTCATAAGAATAATCTTCTATATCTCTTAATGTTATTACAGCTCTATAATTATCTTTCAATTGGGATATTGCTTTATGCAAATTTTTATTAAGTTCTTCCCGTATCAAACTTTCTTCCGTATTATCTTCAGATTTTAAGAAATCTATTATATTGCTTTGTTCTTCATCTTCACTGCTGTTTACTTCCAGCGGGACAATATCGTATTTATTTTTTTTAGATATCGTTATTGCTTCATTAATAACTATTCTGTATATCCAAGTGGAAAACTCGGATTCAAACTTAAACTTAGGAAGAGCCTTAAATATTTTTATAAAGACATTCTGTGCTATATCTTCACAGTCGCAAGTTTGACCGCAAAAAGAATAAATAATGCCAAAAACTTTATTCTTATACTTGTCTATAATAAGTCTGTATTTATCGGTATCGCCATGAATAATTTGTTCAATTATTTCTCTATCCTGCATAAAACTATATATTAGACTCCTTTTTTTTGAAAAAGTTACGGTACGGCAATTAGAAATTAGCAATTAGTAATTAAGGTGTCCTGCGGATAATTAACATAGATTGCGGATAGGAGTCCGCAATGACACCGCTATGCGGTAAACGGCAACAATTTTCTACTTTTTTGCTGTAGATTTGGATGATATCTGCTTGTTCTGCGTTTGCTTACTTTGCGGCTGTTTTGAAGTTGCTGCAGCTGTATTATTTTTCGGTTTTATCGGGGCCCTTTTAAGTACGGATTCTTCAACCGTCTTATGATGAAGCAGTTCTGCAATTTTCTCATCGGACGTTTTCTTATAAGTATCCTGTTCTTCCTTAGTTTTCAAACCATCTTTCGTATATTTGCATGCGGCATTCCATAACAGCCACGTTTTAACATCACAGTCATAACATGCCTGAATTTGAGCTTTTATTTCTTCCGGTCCGTATTTTACGCCTTTCATGGAAAAATCCTGCAGCCAAGGTCTTAATTTCTCGGCAGGTATTCTCTTTTTTGCTCCCTGCAATGCAATATAAACCGTTCTGTACGGCTCTTTATTGGGATTTGCAATTCCATATTCGCCGTTATTGTAATGAGACGGATATATCATGGGACTTATATAATCCACATATTTTGCCATCTCAACAATTTTCTGACCTATTCCCATTCCCGACATATCGGTAGTTGTCAAACCGAAAACATCTATGGACGTTTTAATTCCGGATATCGACAACTTTTCTTTAGCCTGTTTTAAGAAATTAACTATAGCTGCTGACGCCGTAGCAGAACTGTGGTTAACACCGTATCTGCATTGTTTAGTTCTGCCGTCGGACGGAAACCTTATATAGTCAAACTGAATTTCATCAAATCCCATGGCAGCTGATTTTTCCGAAAGTTCCAAAATATAATCGATTGTTCCCTGTTTATAAGGGTTAAGCCATGTATTGCCTTTATAATCTTCCCACAATGTGCCGTCGGGATTTTTAACGGCAAGTTCAGGTCTTTTTCTGGGCATAACATTATCCCTGAAAACTACAATTCTTGCAACGGTATAAAAACCTCTGTTTTTAATTTCTTTTAAATATTTTTCTATACTCGGAAGTTTGGATGAATAAGCCAAATCTTTTGCAACACCTTTTATTGATATTTCTCCATCAATTTCTTTAACATCTATAACTACGGTATTTAACTCCGTATTATCAAGCAAATCATCAATTCTCGGCTTGTGATAAGAAGAGGCGGCCGCCCTTGTTGTCAAGTGGATGCCTCTTGCCTGAGACGGCATTACAATTTCAGTCTGTTCTATTTTTTCTTCGCCAAGAGGCAAAACGGAATTGTCATCAACTTCGCTTTGCTCAACAAGTACTTCGACTTTTTCAAAATCTTCTCCATTTTCCGCAAATATATTTGCAGACAACATTATTACTATCGTCAGTACAGTAAAAAAAAGCAATAATTTTTTCATAATTACTCCTTAAAATTTTGCAAGACAAAATTTTGGCTAAAAAGCTGAAAGTTTAAGGTATTTTTATACCATATATCCCCGAATACAACATTCGGGGATGACACCGCTACGCGGTTGTCATTTCTGTACAGCCATACATCTATACTTCTATACCTCGCAGTTGCTAATCTTCCGAATTACGGCTTCTGCCGTAATTCTTGCCCATTGGTCTGCTTCAATAATTTCATTTATATTTTTTGTTTTAATAATTTTATGTTTTTTTATTACTTTCTCTACAACTTCAGGTATCATATTAAATTTAATTTTACCGTCGAGAAAATATTTTACGGCGACTTCATTTGCCGCACTCATAACAGCCGGCATTGTTCCGCCGGTTTTTGCACATTTATATGCAATATTCAAACATTTAAATTTTTTAAAATCCGGATTAAAAAACTCCAGCTTTGCAGCCTGTGCCAAATCAAGCCTCTTGATATAACAATCTTTTCTTTCGGGATAAGATAATGCGTACTGAATCGGCAACGTCATATCGGGATTAGACAACTGTGCCATAACACATCCGTCGGTAAACTCCACCATGGAATGAACTATTGATTGAGGATGTATAAGAATATCAATTTTATCCATCGGCACATCAAAAAGAACGGATGCCTCTATAGCCTCCAAACCTTTATTCATTAAAGTAGCGGAATCAACGGTAATTTTCTTACCCATTTTCCATGTAGGATGGGCAAGAGCATCTTCGACGGTAATATCAGCAAAATTTTTATTTGATTTGTAAAACGGTCCGCCGGAAGCGGTAAGAAGAATTCTTTTTACGGATTTTTTATTTTCTTTACCTATACATTGAAAAATTGCGGAATGCTCGCTGTCAACCGGAAGGATTGCAACATTTTTTTCTTTTGCT
>CAJOJJ010000079.1 GCA_905234925.1 uncultured Endomicrobiia bacterium | reverse complement strand
TCGTCATTGTCGTCTCGTCCGTCATTCCCGAAGAGCCGTTGGTCGGGAATCTATGTTCATAAAATACCACTTTTGTCGTCATTGCGAGGAGCTTGCAAAAGACGGTAATTCTTCTGCCGTAAACTTTACCAGACCAATGATGAAAGGTACTTGGGACTTTTCTTTCTCGGGAATTAAAACGGCAGTATTGAACTATTCCAAAAAAGTTGATATAAAAAATAAGCAGGTTATTAATGATATTTGTGCATCGTTTCGTCAGGCGGTTGCAGAAACCGTTGTTACGAAAGCAATTGCAGCGGCAAAAGAATTCGGTTACAGCAGCCTGGGCGGGGGAGTTTCCTGTAACAGTTTGGTAAGAGAAATGTTTCAAAAAGAGGGGAAGAAAAATAAAATAAAAGTATTTCTTGCTTCTCCGATATTTTGTACGGATAATGCGGCAATGGTTGCTCATGTTGCCTATCACAAAGCACAAAAAAAGAAATTTGTCTATCCGTCAAAGTCCACACTATCCATCAAACCATCTCTTGAGTTAGAAAACTGGTTCGTCATTGTCGTCTCGTCCGTCATTCCCGAAGAGCCGTTGGTCGGGAATCTATGTTCATAAAATACCACTTTTGTCGTCATTGCGAGGAGCTTGCAAAGCAAGCGACGTGGCAATCCAGCGTCTTGTCATCTCGAGTGAGCGAAGCGACGAGAGATCTGCTGTTTGATGTTTACCGCGTAGCGGTGTCATCCCGCACTTGATGCGGGATATTGCCGTCCATTATACATTGTACATTGCCGTTCCATCTGTTATTTCCGGTTGCCGTTATATTTGTTAATTATTTTGTTCTTTGATTTAAAAGCGGCAATCCTGTCTTTCTTTTACAAAATAAAATTATTGATTTTTTTTAGAATTTCATGTAAAATGGAATTGTATTCCGGATTGCACGAAAAAATTTGTTGCCAGAAATAATAAAAAGGGCAGGAATATATATTAGGAATAAATAAAATGAAAATAGGAAATATTGAATTAAAAAATACCTTAATGCTCGCCCCCATGGCAGGCATAACGGACTTGCCCTTACGCCGTTTGGCAGTTCTTGGCGGAGCAGGTCTTGTCTTTACCGAAATGGTCTCTGCGACTGCAATGGTTTACGGCGACAAAAAAACATATAAACTATTGAACGTTTGCGAAGAAGAAAAAAATATCGTCGCAGCTCAAATTTTCGGTACTAAGCCGGAAATAATGGCGGAATGTGCCAAAAGAGTAGAAGCATTAGGTTTTAAAATTATTGATATCAATCTCGGCTGCCCGGCAAAAAAAATTACAAAAGTCGGTGCAGGCTCACGCCTTTTAGCCAACCCTAAAAATGTTGAAGAAGTTTTATCTGCAGTAGTAAAGGCAGTATCCGTTCCCGTTACCATCAAAACAAGAATAGGTTTGTTGCAAGGACAGAATGTAGCTCCCGAAATTATAGAGATAGCACAGAACTGCGGAATAAAAATGGTTTCTCTTCACGCACGTTATGCAGAGTTTGCACACAGCGGCGAACCTGATTTAAACGCTTTTGCCGAAGCCTGCAGCAATGCCGAAATTCCCGTTATTGCAAACGGCGGTATTACCGATATAAAATCTGCGGAAAAATTCTTAAAAATTCCCAATTGTTCCGGGCTTATGATAGGCAGAGGGGCAATAGGCAATTACGATATTTTTGAAAGAATAGATGCTTTCTTTAACAGAAATGAAATGATTGCTCCATCAACAATTCAAACAAAACTAAAATGGTTCCGTCAGCACGCAGTAGATTCCGTCAATTACTACGGGAAAGAAAAAGGACTTGTTATATTAAGAAAAATTGCTCCTTACTACATCAAAGGGCTTCCCAATGCCTCATCGTTAAGAAACGAATTTAACAAACTTACCACATTACAGGAATTCGACCGCCTCTTCTCCAATCTGTAATTTTTATCCGTTGTTTTTCAAAAGAAGCTTTTGTTTTTCTTCCCAAGCTTTTACCGATTTTCTTTATGAGAAATATACGGTAACTGAAAAACAAAATTCTTTATAAAATTTATTAAATGTTGTATAATATAAAAAGCGCATAGTTTGTATAATGATGTTTAAGGAGGTTATATGTTATGGTATGTTTGGCTGATTTTATTTTTAGTTTTTCTCGGTATTGAAATGCTCACTCCGGGAGTTTTTTTCTTTTTATGTTTTTCTGCCGGTTCCGTATTTGCAATGGCTGCAGCATTGTTGGGCTTTAGTTATCAAACGGCAGTTATTCTTTTCTGTGCGGTGTCGGTAATATCAATATTTTTTATCAGACCGCTGCTGAAAAAATATATGGATAAAAGAAAAATCAATACAAATGTCGATTCTTTAATAGGAATAAAAACTAAAGTTTTGGAAGATATCTCCGAAGAAAAACCCGGAAAAATAAAAGTATCAGGGGAAATTTGGCTGGCTGCAGCAAACGGAGAAAAAATCCCTGCCGGCACGACAGTGGAAATAATTTCCGTCGACGGCACAAAATTGATAGTAAAAATCGTCTGAGGTATGAAATAAAAGCGTAAGCGATTGGCACATAAGGGAGCCAAATGCGATGGCGTAGTCCAAAGTGTGCGGTCGCTATAATTTCCAAAAAGGAGTATTTATATGACAGGAATTTTAGTAGCAGCAATCGTAGTAGTTTTTATTTTTGTAGCAAACAGTATCAGAATTATCCAACAGTATGAAAAAGGTTTGGTGGAAACTTTGGGAAAATATTCTTCCACCGTCAGTGCAGGTATAAATATTATTATTCCCATGTTTCAAAGATTAAGAAAGGTTGATATGAGGGAACAGGTTATGGATGTTGCTCCTCAAAACGTTATTACAAAAGATAATGTTACCGTTACCGTCGATGCTATCATATATTTTCAAATTACGGATCCCGTAAAAGTGGTTTACAACGTTGCCAACTTTGCCCTTGCTGCACTGAAACTGGCACAAACAAATTTAAGAAACGTTATCGGCGATATGGAGCTGGATGCCACGCTTACTTCCAGAGAAAAAATAAATAATCAGTTAAGAGCCGTTATGGACGAAGCTACCGACAAATGGGGCGTAAAAATAACAAGAGTTGAAATACAAAAAATAGATCCGCCCAGAGATATTACGGAATCTATGTCCAAACAGATGAAAGCCGAGAGAGAAAAAAGAGCCAACATTTTGGAAGCGGAAGGTTTCAGACAGTCTGCAATATTAAAAGCCGAGGGAGAAAAACAGGCTGTAATATTGGAATCCGAAGCTAAAAAACAGAAATCCATTTTGGAAGCCGAAGGTCAGGCGGAAGCTATTAAAAGGGTTGCCGATGCACAAAAATATGAAATTGATACAGTCTATAATGCTATTCACGCAGGCAGACCTACCAACGATTTGCTTGCCGTAAAATATATGGAAGCCTTAAGCAAAATTGCCGACGGAAAAGCCTCGAAAGTATTTTTGCCTTTGGAAACAAGCGGAGTTACCGCATCACTTGCAGGTATTGCGGAATTGTTTAAAGAGCAAAAAAAAGAAGCTTAATCTTTTAATAAAAACACGGAAAATTTTTTAGACAGTAATACATAAAAAAAGACCTAAGGGAACTTTCCCTTAGGTCTTAAAGTTTTAAATTTTAGTTTTCACCGTAGTATTCCGTCAATGTAGGTTTATCCGTAGAAGGATTTACAAGCGTAACAGCAATATTCTTTGCTCCGCCATCGCTATTACCCGTGACAATTGCTGTAAATTCTGCATCAGTATCCGAACCCGTAATAGAAACAGTATAACCGGTGAAATACTTATTATTTCTTCCGTCAACATCCAATACTCTTAATGCGGCACCATAAGCTGAATTGTCACCACTATCCGCTACACTATAGTAGTTATTCCATTCAGCGAAATAAACTCTTTCTGCCGTTGCTATAGAACCGATTAAAGACTTAGCTTCCGTTCCCATAGCTTTCTTTGTGTAACCTTTGTAAACAGGTACTGCAACGATTGACAAGATACCGACGATAACAATTACGATGATCAACTCAACCAGTGTGAAACCCTTCGTGTTCTTCATTGTACATTCTCCTTTTTTTTAATTTTTTTGTTTTATTTTTTACGTTTCCCGTCCAAAAGTGTACTCCTGCTTC
>CAJOJJ010000078.1:3703-7386 GCA_905234925.1 uncultured Endomicrobiia bacterium | reverse complement strand
TAAAAGAAAAGGGTATTATTCATACAGATTTTGGAGAAGATTTATCTTGGGAATATTTATCTTATGTGAGAAAACATCCAATTTTATGGAATGTTCCAACGAATATTCTTTATGGTAGCAAAGATAACCTTACATCTATTGAAACTATAACATCTTTTGCAAAAAAACATAATGCAAGTCTTTCTATCATGAAAGAAGGGGAACATTGGTTTCATACAGAAGAACAAATGAATTTCCTCGACACATGGATAAAAGAAAAATTATAAACTATTTATATTTCTTTAAGAAACTGTTCTACTTGATTTGATAATGATTTAAGCTGTTCTTCGGTAAATATTACCTTATCAGTTGAAAAAGCATCGGGGTTAACCGCAATACCTGTTCCTTCTCCGCCGATAACTTCCATTTTTATAAATTCCAATAATTCTTTAAGATTTTTTCGCATACCTGTAGTTGCGAATTTTCCGCCTGCACCGCATATTGTAACTTTTTTACCCATAACTGCCGTTCCCGAAGAAAAATCATTGGCAACTAACGGTCTGGACATCCAATCAAGCAAGTTCTTTAATGTTCCGGGGATATTGAAATTATATTCGGGAGAACAAATCCAAACTGCATCGGATTGCTGAATTTGTTTTCTGATATTTGCAACAATTTCTGGTGCGGGAGCTTCTATATCTTGGTTCATTAACGGAATATCTTTATAATTTAAATACGATATTTCAACACGAGAACCGATAAACTCTTCTACTTTTTTTGCAACTTGAAGATTAAAAGAATTTTTTCTTAACGAACCGATAATCATACAAATTTTTTTCATTTTATTACCTCTTTTGTTTAGTATTAAAAGCTTCCTTTTAATATACCAATATAGAAAAAAATTTTCAAACTTTTAGATATAATAATTATATTGACAAAGTAAGTATTTTTTTATATTATATTAACCTCCCAATATAGTAGGTAATAGGGTAGAAAGACAATATACAATAAACTGCAAAACGGAAACAAACAAAATACGAAGAATTTTGTTGACTGAAAAGCTGAAGAATTTGAACGACAATAAAAAATAATTATTGATTCACAATGATGGGAAAAAATATGAAACAAATAAACAAAAATTTTTTTGATACAGTCTATAACAGAGAAAATACAGGTTCGGTAAAATATGATTTTATTCCTAAAGTACCGAACATTAAAAATGTTATTCCTATGTGGGTAGCCGATATGGATTTCAAGTCACCATTAATCGTTGAGGAAGCATTGAAAAAAGTTGCAAAACATAATATTTACGGATATTCTTATATTGACGATGAATATATTTCATTATTACAAAATTGGTATGCAAGAAAAATGGATTGGAAAATAAAAAAAGAAGAAATTTTATGTGTGCCAAGTGTAATGTTCGGTATATCTGCTGCAATCAGGGCATTAACAAAAGCAGGGGATAGTATTCTTGTTTCGCAACCTGTTTATTATCCTTTTATGGATATTGTTAAAGATAATGATAGAAAACTTGTAGTCAGCCCGCTTGTTTTTACAGGTAAAAAATATGAAATAGATTTTAAAGATTTTGAAACAAAAATAAAACAAAATAAAGTTAAAATGTATATATTATGCTCACCTCATAATCCGGTAAGCAGAGTTTGGACAAAGCAAGAACTTTTATCCATTGCAAAAACATGTATTAAACATAATGTAATTATAGTATCGGACGAAATTCATTCAGATTTCGTTTATGATAATTATAAACATTATCCTATAAGTTCACTTTCAAAACAGATAGAAGAAAATACAATAACTGCAATTGCTCCGACAAAAACTTTTAATCTTGCAGGGTTGCAAGCAGCACATTTGGTGATACAAAACAAAAAGATAAAAGATCTGATTGTTAAGTCTATTAATGCAACAGGGTTTCATATATTAACAAAACCTGCGATAGAAGCAGTAAAAGCAGTTTATAGAGACGGAGAAAATTGGTTTAACTCATTGCTAAAATATTTGCAACAAAACAGAGATATTTTGGTAAACGGTTTTGCAGGAACAAAAATTTCCGTTCAAAATATGGAAGGAACATATTTAGCTTGGCTTAATTGCAAACAATTAAATTTAAGCTGCAATCAAATAGAAAAGTTATTTTTGAAAGCAGGTGTTTGGTTACATAAAGGCTCCACGTTTGGTATCGGTGGGGAAGGCTATATGAGGATGAATATAGCTTGTCCGCAAAAGGTATTAAAAGCAGCAATAAACAAAATTCAAAGTACTTTGTAACTTAAATATTGCTATCGTTATAAGGAATAAAAAATGGAAAAAAGAAATGTATATTTAGACAACAGTGCAACTACAGAAACAAGAACTGAAGTTGTAAATGAAATGATGCCGTATTTTTCAAAAATTTACGGCAATGCTTCTTCCGTTCATACTTACGGGCAACAAGCAAAAGCGGCACTAACAAAGGCAAGAGAAACCTTTGCAAAACTCATAAATGCAAATTCTCCAGAGGAAATAATATTTACAAGCGGTGGAACCGAATCGGATAGTATCGCAATAGTCGGAAGTTTGCTTGCAAATAAAGGTAAGCATATTATTACAAGCAAAATAGAACACCATGCAATACTTTTTACATGTCAAAACTTGGAAAAACAAGGTTATAAAGCCGATTATATTTCCGTCGATAATATAGGAAAAATAAATATTGAAGAATTAAAAAGTAAAATTACGGATGATACCGTTATAGTTAGCATAATGCATGCAAATAACGAAATAGGAACAATAGAACCTATAAAAGAAATATCAAAAGTTTTAAAAGAAATAAATAAAACAAGAAAGGACAAAATATTGCTGCATACGGATGCCGTTCAAACTGCAGGCAAAGTAAAACTTGATGTTCAAAAACTTGGTGTAGATTTGTTGTCAGTTTCAGGACACAAATTTTACGGACCTAAAGGTATCGGAGCACTATATATCAGAAAAGGGACAAAAATTGAACCTTTATTTCACGGCGGGCATCACGAATTCGGGATGAAACCGGGAACAGAAAATGTTGCGGGAATAGTCGGCATTACGAAAGCATTGGAACTTGCAAATTTGGAAATGGAAACAGAAAACAGAAAAATATTTTATTTAAGAAGAAAACTTGCGGATGGAATTGTAGAAAAAATTCCGGAAATTATAATAAATACTGACATATATAGTTCTGTTCCTAATGTACTGAGTGTAAGTTTTAATTATCTTGAGGGGGAATCTTTGTTGTTAATGCTTGATATGGCGGGAATTGCTGCCTCGGCAGGTTCTGCCTGTGCTACCGGTTCTGCAGAACCGTCGCATGTGTTATCCGCTATAGGGGCAAATCCATTGGCGGCACAGGGAACTATAAGGTTTTCATTAGGTAGATACAATACCGACGAGGATATCGATTATGTTTTGGAAGTCTTGCCGAATCTCGTCGAACGAGTTCGTCAAATGTCCCCTATTTGGATGAATAGAGGATTTGAAGAATAGAAGATTGGAAACGGCAGAAAGTCTGAAGATCAGATGGTCGGAAGGTCAGAAGCAAAAAGATATTTTTAATTATAAATTATAAATTGCTTTTTAGTCTGTCATTCCCGAGTGTTTCTGTCGGGAATCTATGTTATAAAAATACAACAAATCGCGAAGCGATTTCCAAGACCGCAAAGTTTGAGACG
>CAJOJJ010000078.1:0-3645 GCA_905234925.1 uncultured Endomicrobiia bacterium | reverse complement strand
AAAATGTGCGGTCGTTATAAAATTCAAAGGAGAAAGTATGTTAATATCAACACGTGGCAGATACGCCATCAGAGTAATAATAGACTTGGCACAAAATTCTAACGGGGAATATATCCCTATGAAAGATGTTGCCAAAAGACAGGAAATATCGTTAAAGTATTTGGAAAAGATTTTACCTATACTTACGAAAAACAAAATTATTGAAGGTGTTCACGGTAAGGGCGGCGGATATAAATTAGCTAAAAATATAAAAAAATATAAAGTTATAGACATACTAAAACTTACCGAAGGAGATTTGGCACCTGTTGCATGCTTAAAAAAAGGTTCGGCAAAATGCAAAAGAAAAGCCGAATGCAAAACAATACATATGTGGAATAAATTTTATGATATTATAAATAAATTCTTCGGTTCCATAACGATAGATGATTTGGTAAATAACGGTAAAAATTTTGATATTTATACAAATTTGCAGCAAATTATATAAAAATAAAAAGGGGTGAAAAGCTTAAAAATTTAAACAACAAGCTCGCAATTGAGTTTAAGGAGAAAAGATGAAACAGGTATATTTGGATAATCAATCAAATACAAAAATGGATGACATAGTTTTTGATGCTATGGTACCGTATTTGAAACAATATTACGGAAATCCGCAAAGTATTTATTCTTTAGGACAAATTTCCAAAGATGCCATAGAAGAAGCAAGAATTTCAGTTTCAAAATTAATAAATTCAAAACCGGAAGAAATCATATTTACTTCCTGCGGTTCGGAAGCAAACAATCTTGCAATAAAAGGTTATGCTTACGGAAATTCAAAAAAAGGAAAACATATTATAGTTTCTTCAATAGAACATTTTTCCGTTTTAAATGCGGTTAAAAGTTTGGAAAAAGACGGTTTTGAAGTTTCTTATGTGGGTGTCGATAACAAGGGATTTTTATTATTGGACGAACTGAAAAAAGCCATAAGACAAGACACCATTTTGGTATCAATTCAATATGCAAACACGGAAGTGGGAACTATCCAAAATATTGACAAAATATCGAAAATTGTTAAAGAAAAAAATATTATTTTTCATGTTGATGCTGTTGTTGCCGCAGGTGTTATCCCAATAGATGTCTATAAATCAAATATTGATATGCTGACATTATCAAGTTCCGTAATTTACGGACCTAAAGGTGCGGCCGCTCTTTATGCAAAAAAAGGAATTTATTTAAAGCCTCAAATAGACGGCGGAGTTCAGGAATTTAATAAAAGAGCAGGAACGGAAAATGTTCCGGCAATTGTGGGTTTTGGTGTTGCTTGCAGTATTGCATTAAGCCAAATGCAAAAGAATTACGATAAAATAATAAAATTAAGAGACAAGTTCATTGACGGTTTAAAAAATAATATTGAACATATCTATCTTAACGGTCCTACGGAAAACAGACTTCCCACAAATGTTAATTTTTCCATAGAATTTGTTGAGGGAGAATCTCTATTTTTATTGTTGGATGCTAAAGGTATAATGGCTTCCAGCGGTTCTGCCTGTGCAAACAGATCTTTAAAAATTTCACATGTTTTAACGGCACTTAATGTGGATGTTGCGGTCGGACAAGGCTCAATAGTGTTTACATTATCAAAATATAATACCGAAGAAGAAATAGATTATGTTATAGCGGAATTTCCTGCTATAGTAAAAAGATTAAGAATGATGTCTCCGTTATATGACCACTTTAAAAAAACAGGAGAAAGAATGAAAGCCGGTCCAGGCACCGAATACGAAGATTAGAGGATTGGAGGATTGGAGGATTGGAAACGACAACGACGAACGTCGGAAGGTCAGAGGGACAGAGGATCAGAAGATCAGAAGAAAAGAGGAATTTTTACAAATAACAAAAATTGCATAGCACTTTTTACAATAAACTTTTCAACTGTTAAACTGTTCAACTATTCAACTAAAATATCTTAAACTATAAGCTGTAAGCTTTAAGCTAATAAAACTTAGCTAAAACAACAATATGGAGGTTTAATAAATTATGGCTTTTTATAACGAGAAAGTAATGGATCATTTTGCAAATCCGAGAAATGTAGGGGAAATAAAAGATGCTTCCGGCATCGGAGAAGTCGGTAATCCTGTCTGCGGCGATATGATGAAATTTTATATTAAAGTTGAGAACAACATTATAAAGGATATTAAGTTTAAAACTTTCGGTTGCGGGGCGGCTATTGCAGTATCGTCGATGGTATCCGAAATGGCTATCGGCAAAACAATAGAGGAAGCTCTTGCTCTTACAAACGAAGCTGTTGCAAAAGAACTTGGCGGACTTCCTCCTCATAAAATGCACTGTTCAAATCTCGGTGCAGATGCTCTGCATAAGGCAATTGAAGACTATAAACAAAAATCACTAAAGTAATTTTTGTTATTGAAAAGTTGAAACAACCTATAAAATTTTCGCTTGACAAAAAATATTTTTTATGATATTATATTAACCTACTTGATAGGTAGGTTAATAAACAATAAAAATACTGGATTGCCACCAAAAATCAATGTACAATGTACAATAAACGATGAAACTACAATGAACGACAAATTAACAATAGTGGTCTCGCAATGACAGACAAAGGATAAAATTATGATTTTAAAATTTAATAAAATAAAAAAGAATTTAATACAAAAAACTTTACGATGTTATGCAGAAAGCAATTTACGAATGTGAAAACCAAATGCAATAGCGTAGTCAAAAATGTGCGGTCATTATAAAAACAAAGGAGAATAATATGTCTAACAAATATAAATTTGAAACATTACAAGTTCACGCAGGACAGGAAACTGCAGATCCTGCAACAGACGCAAGAGCAGTACCGATTTATGCAACAACATCTTATGTATTTAAAGATTCAGCAACAGCAGCAGGAAGGTTCGGGCTTACCGTTCCGGGAAACATCTATACGAGATTAATGAACCCGACTTCAGATGTTTTTGAAAAAAGAATTGCAGCACTTGAAGGCGGAGCTGCAGCACTTGCTACGGCATCGGGAGCATCTGCAATAACTTATGCGGTTCAAAATATCGCAAACGCAGGAGACCATATAGTATCTTCTACAAACCTTTATGGCGGAACATACAATTTGTTCGCAAACACTTTAAGAGAACAAGGAATATCAACAACTTTTGTTGATCCCTCAAAGCCTGAAAATTTTGAAAAAGCAATAAAAGAAAACACAAAACTTCTTTATGCGGAAACTTTAGGTAATCCTAATTCAGATGTTATAGATTTGGATGCAATATCTAAAATTGCACATAAACATGGAATACCTTTTATAGTAGACAGCACTTTTGCAACACCTTACTTATTAAGACCTATCGATCATGGTGTTGACATTGTGGTACATTCTGCAACGAAATTCATCGGCGGGCACGGTTCGGTAATGGGCGGAGTTATTATTGATGCCGGAAAATTTGATTGGGCACAAAACGACAAATTTCCCGGACTTTCAAAACCCAATCCGTCTTATCACGGTGTAGTATTTACGCAAGCTGTCGGCAATTTGGCTTATATAATAAAAATAAGAACCACTTTGTTGAGAGATCAGGGAGCAACAATATCTCCGTTTAACTCATTCTTGTTATTGCAAGGACTTGAAACTCTCTCTTTAAGAGTAGAAAG
>CAJOJJ010000077.1 GCA_905234925.1 uncultured Endomicrobiia bacterium | reverse complement strand
AGAAAAACGACAAAAGGTATTTTATGAACATGGATTCCCGATTACGAATTTCGGGAATGACAAATTGAATAGGACAAGAAACACTCATTATCGACGAAATATTTTGGATTTAGACGAAATAATTTTCAATTTTAATTATTCATAGAAATTTAAGGACAGGAAAAAACTACCAATCAAAAAAATGCATAATATAATTGCATTTTTTTGACAAGGCCTTAAGATTTGTGGCAAGAATGAAGAAACTCGCAAACGCGGTGTACATTGCCGTAAGGTGTACATAAGTTTGCGAGTTTCAATATTATTGCCCAAATATTAAGGTCGTTATTTTATCACTTCTTCTCCACAGAGATTGCAAATCTTCTCCCACTTAGCATCAACATCCGCCTGAATATTTGCCAAAAGCTCAGAATCTGGACTGATGTTTGAAGAAGTCTCCAACAGGAAGTTTCTTTCCGCCTCTTGGTTTCATGGTCATTTTATATTTGCCGTTTTCTACTTCATAAACAGGCCAAATACATGTATCAACTGCAAGTCTTACCATTTCCATGGAATCTTCCGGTTTACAGCCCCAACCGAGCCTGCAAGGGGTTAATACGTTAATAAATGTAGGACCGTCAGTGTTTAAAGCTTTCTGAACTTTAGTAATATAGTCGTTCCAGTTACCGATAATAGCCTGTGCTGCATAAGGTATATTATGAGCAACCATGATTGCCGTTAAATCTTTTTTAGGCTGTTCTTTACCTTGTTTAACTTTTCCAACCGGAGAAGTGGTTGCGCTTGCACCCTGAGGTGTAGCACTGCTTCTTTGAATACCGGTGTTCATATATGCTTCGTTGTTGTAACAAACATAAAGCATTCTGTGTCCTCTTTCCATAGCCCCGGAAAGAGACTGAAGACCGATATCATAAGTTCCGCCGTCGCCGCCGAATGCGATGAATCTGATAGGTTCATCTTTCATTTTGCCTTGTCTTACCAAACTTTTATATGCTGCTTCAACTCCACTTGCCGTTGCTGCAGAGTTTTCAAATGCACTGTGGAAAAAAGGAGTTTTCCAAGCAGTATAAGGAAATACCGACGTGGAAACTTCCAAACAGCCTGTTGCACTTACTACTACAACCGGTGTATCGCCTGCTGCTATAAGAGTCTGCCTTGCAACAACACCTGCACCGCAGCCTGCACAAAGCCTGTGACCGCCTGTAACTCTTTCGGCATTTTTACTTAATTCTTTTAAATTTGCCATTTTATATTCTCCTGAATTAAATTCTATAAATTACTTTATTCTTACGTTGATATATTCGACCGTTTTTGAAGCTTGTGCTTTACCCTTAGCAACTTCGTCTAAGTGCATATAAACATCTTTAATGTGGTTCATATCAATTTCTCTTCCGCCCAAACCGTAAACATAATTTTCGGCTTTAGGACCTGTTACACCGTTGGCATACATTGCACTTACAACGTCGGAATATACAGGTGCGAATGTACCTGAGCAAGAATCTGCTCTGTCCAAAACTGCAACAGCTTTAACATTAGCCAAATCTTTTGCAATTTCGTCTGCGGGGAAAGGTCTGAAAATTCTTATTTTTATCAAACCTGCTTTTATGCCTTTTTCTCTTAATTCATTGATAACGGCTTTTGTTGTTCCTGCTGCGGAACCGATGGTAACGATAGCAATTTCTGCATCATCCATTTTATACTTTTCATAGAAACCGTATTCTCTTCCGAATTTATTCTTGAAATCTTTTGCTACATCAAGAATTATTTTCTTGGCATCTCTCTGAGCCTGTGCCAACTGGTATCTGTGTTCGAAATAATAATCCTGCATTTCAATAGAACCTAATGTGAAAGGTCTCTTATAGTCGAGGAGTTTTCTGTCGGGGTTATACGTACCTACAAATTCTTTTACATCTTCGTCGGGATAAACTTCCGCTGCTGCCATACAATGAGAAATAATGAAACCGTCTGTTGTTACCATTGTAGGAAGTTTTGCTGCTTCAGCTATTCTTACAGACTGAATCATATTATCGTATGCTTCCTGAGGATCTTCGGAATAAATCTGTATCCAGCCTGCATCTCTTGCACCCATTGTGTCGGACTGGTCTCCGTGAATATTGATAGGAGCAGACAAAGCTCTGTTGACTTCCGCCATAACAATAGGAAGTCTTAAACCTGCTGCAATATAGAGCATTTCCCACATCAAAGCAAAACCTTGAGAGGATGTTCCCGTCATTGCTCTTGCACCTGCAACCGATGCCGCTATTGTTGCAGACATTGCGGAATGTTCGCTTTCAACGGCAACAAATTCCGTAGGAACTTTACCGTCGGCTACGAACTGTGAAAATATCTGTACAATTTCCGTTGCCGGGGTAATAGGATAAGCAGCAACAACATCGGGAGAAATCTGTCTCATAGCTTCTGCCATCATTTCGTTACCCGTTTTGGCAACTATTTTACCTTTAGAAAATATAGGTTTTACCATTTTTATATTTACTCCTTATAAATTTTCGTTAATTATTTCTTTTCTTCTTCCATTGTTATTGCTGAAATCTTGGGCGGACATTCTCTGGAACAAATTCCGCAGCCTTTGCAATGGTCATAATCTATACCGACGACAATCATACCTTTTTTGCCTGCAGGATCTTGAGCAATCTGTATTGCCGCATCCGGGCAGTATATCCAGCATGTTAAACAACCGATACATTTATCTTTATTCCAAACAGGTTTTATGGATCTCCAAGGACCTGTTTTAAACTCTGCTGCCGTACCTGCTTCAACTATTCCGCCTGCAGGAAGTTCTGCAGCTGTTGGTTTGTGTTCTTGTTCTTTCACTTGTTTCCTCCATATATTCGAAACAATTTTTTAAAATTATGAATTTTTTACTTCGTCGTAAGCTCTCTGAATTGAGGTAATGTTACCATCGATAACTTCAGGTTTACTTCTGAATTTAACTTCCAGTTTTGCTCTGGTATCTTTCAAAACGCCGTCAATATCAAGCGTTCCGATAACTTTTACCAAAGCTCCCAGCATAGGGGTATTAGGTCTGTTCTGACCGATGGTTTCATTGGAAATTTTTGATGCGTCAACAACGTAAACCTGTTCTTTTGCTATGCCGAGTTTTTTTGCCATTTCTTCTGCGGAAAAAGATGTATTTACGATAACTTTTCCCTGTGTACCTACACCTTCGGTAACATCAACAGCTTCTATTAAGGAAGGATCTAAAATTACAACATAGTTAGGTTCGGTAACCGAGCAGTGAACCGTGATAGGATCATCACTTACTCTGTTAAAAGACTGAACGGGAGCCCCCATTCTTTCCGGGCCGTATTCAGGAAAAGCCTGAATGTACTTACCCGTTGATAAAACTGCCTGAGCAAACAACAGAGCTGCGGTTTTTGCACCTTGTCCGCCTCTGCCGTGCCAACGAACTTCAATCATCTTTGACATCTGCCTACTCCTTATTTATAGTTTATGATTTATGTTTTTTAATATGGATAAGATTTTATCTATTTAATAAAATTCTGTCAATTAATTTATACTAATTTTATATTTGTATAACAATGTTAAGGTTGTCTAACTAAAAATATCATTATAAAAAATATTCTTGACAACATAAAGCTTTTCAATTATAATAAGAATTGTTATTTATAACTTAATATTAAGATGTTTTTGGAGTCCGAAAGGACACACTTTTGTGAAAGCAAAAGGCAAATAGAACCAAAAACAGTTCGTATAAACACATATTGTTTTGGCTGATCCCCTTAATAGTATGTTGTTGAGTATTCCTTGCACCTTTTGGAGCAATGGAATCACGGCTGTTTATTTTATGTGTTCTATTTGCCATAAGATAAATCAGCCGTTATTTTTTTGTTACCTTTTAAAAAGGAAATCCTTTCAAAACCTCCAAAAATAAAATTAAAAACTTGGAGGAAAAATCATGAAAAAAATCAAAAAAAACGGATTGCCGCACAATCTTACGGTTACAAAAATGACAGGCAACAGCGAAACAGTAAAATTCTCGACAGAGACGTTCGAGAACATAAGAAGCGGTTTTACATTAGTGGAGTTGGTTATAACGATTGCAATTGTTATTATCTTATCGGTAATTTCTGTACCGATTTACAGAGGGTATGTTGATAAGGCAAA
>CAJOJJ010000076.1 GCA_905234925.1 uncultured Endomicrobiia bacterium | reverse complement strand
CGTTATCTGTGCAGGTTCCATAAGAAACAGTGCCGATATAGTAAAAGCCATTGCTTTAGGTGCTGATGCGGTATATATCGCAAGTGCTGCTTTAATCGCTATGGGCTGCCATATGTGTCAAAGTTGCTCGACGGGAAAATGTAACTGGGGTATAGCGACACAAAATCCCGAACTTGTTAAAAGATTAAACCCAGACATTGCTTATGAAAGGTTGGTAAACCTGCTTACCGCATGGAACAACGAAATAAAAGAAATGCTCGGCGGAATGGGAATAAATGCAATAGACAGTTTAAGAGGAAACAGACTGATGTTGAGAGGCGTAGGGCTAAACCTTAAGGAACTGGAAATTTTGGGAATAAAACATGCGGGAGAATAATAACATAAAATGAAAAGAGTTTATGCTTTTGAAAAAAATTGTTTGGGGTGCGGATTATGCGAAGTTCACTGTAAAACGGTACACTCAAAATCAAAAGATATAATAAAAACATACAAAAAAGAAAAAGTAGATTCCGCAATTACAATTGAAGAAATAAACAAAAACGGAACTAAAACATATTGTGCTCTTCAGTGCAGACACTGCAAAGATCCTAAATGTGTTCAGGCTTGTATTTCCGGTGCAATGTATAAAGATGAGAAAGGTATAGTCAGGAATATAAAAGAAAAATGTGTAGGCTGTTTGTCGTGCATAATGGCGTGTCCTTTCGGTGCGATAAAACAATCCGTAAACGGAAATATTATTTCTAAATGTGATTTGTGCATAGAAAACGGAAACGAACCTGCTTGCGTAAAAAACTGCCCCAACAATGCTTTAAAACTGATAGATAGCGAGGCATAGAGGGATAGAAGTATGGAAACATAGAAACGACATTGTCCGTCATTGCGAGGAGTTTACGACGAAACAATCTACAGCACGCAGTGCTGTCATTCCCGAGTGTCTCTATCGGGAATCTATAGTATAAAAATACCGAAAACATCTCAGCTCCTCAGCTGAGCGGACAAAGTCCGCGACTCAGCTTATCAGCTAATATGGTACATAAGGGAGCCAAATGCACCGGCGTAATCCAAAATGTGCGGTCGTTATATAGGAGTAATTAATATGAACTACTTAATAATCGGCAACAGCTGTGCCGGCACAAGCTGTGCTTCTGAAATAAGAAACAACGATAAAACCGGAAATATAACAATATTGTCGGAAGAAAAGTTTCCTGCTTACGGAAGACCTTTAATTTCTTATTTTCTGCTCGGTAAACAAGATATGGAGACGATAAAATATAAAAAGGAAGATTTTTATACAAAAAATAAAATTTCCGTTAAACTCAACTGCAAAGCTGAAACAATAGATGTAAAAAGAAAAGAAGTAAAATGTGCTAACGGGGAAATTTATAAATACGATAAACTTCTTATTGCTACGGGAAGTGTACCGTTTATTCCTAAGATAGCAGGTATAGAAAAACATAAAAATGTTTATACTTTCTTAAATCTTGAGTCGGTAGTAAATATAAAAAATGCCGTTAATAAAGATTCAAATGTAGTCATTATTGGTGCAGGGTTAATAGGTTTAAAAGCTGCCGAAGCATTGGCTGAACAGGTAAAATCCGTTAAAATCTGCGATATGGCTGACAGAGTTATGGGATCGGTATTGGACAAAAATTCAGCATCGATTATTCAAAACCATATAGAAAAACATAATGTAAAATTTTATCTTTCAAATACGGCAAAAGAAATTACGGAAAAATCCGTAATTCTTAACGACGAAACAGAATTAAAATGCGATGTTTTGATAATGGCAGTCGGTGTTCGTCCGAACATTTCCGTCGCACAAACTGCAAATATAAAAATTAACAGAGGTATCGTTGTAGATAAGTATATGCAGGCTTCGGTTAAAGATATTTATGCTGCCGGCGACTGTGTAGAATCTTTTGATGTGTTATCCGAGCAGAACAAAATTCTTGCTTTGTGGCCAAACGCTTTTATACAGGGAAAAACTGCAGGTGCAAATATGGCAGGAGTAAAACAGGAATTCAACGGAGCATTTCCTTTAAATGCTATTGGATTTTTCGGACTACATTTAATTTCTGCAGGAATAGTTGATACCAAACAGGACGGTTATAAAATTTATATTAAAGAAGATAAAGAAAATCAAAAATTAAAGAAACTCGTCGTAAAAGATGATAATCTTGCAGGGTTTGCTCTTATAAATATAAACGAAAGAGCGGGAATATACACATCATTAATAAAAGACAAAATTCCTTTAAGCAGTTTAAATTACGATTTAACAAAACAAGATATAGGTTTAAATGTTTTTTCTCAGCAGATAAGGCTGGATAAGATATTCGGAGGCGAAACAAATGAAAAAAATTGATATGGATGTTAACAACAGATTGGCTGAAGATTTAAATAATGAAATAAAACATTTTGCAATGAATTACGACGAGATTAATTTGCATGGTGTATGCGGGCAGAGATATATCGGCTGCGGAATAAGTCAGGATGTTAAAATAAATATTGATGGTGTTCCCGGTAACGATTTAGGTGCGTATATGGCAGGTCCTGAAATAGAAATTTTTTCAAATGCACAGGATGCCATCGGCAACACAATGAACAAGGGAAGAATTATAGTTCATGGCAGCTGTGGTGATACAACAGGCTATGCAATGAGAGGCGGGGAAATATTTATAAAAGATAATGTCGGCTACAGAGTAGGTATTCACATGAAAGAATATCTTGATATGAAGCCCGTCATTGTTATAGGTTCAAGTGCGGGAGATTTTTTAGGCGAATATATGGCAGGCGGAATAATAATTCTGCTCGGTATCGGTATTACAAAAAATGAAAATTTAACGGGTAAATATATGGGAACCGGTATGCACGGCGGAGTAATGTATATCAACGGTTCCATTCCAAAAAAGAATATTGGAAAAGAAGTAAAAAAAGTAGAACTTACCGACGAAGATAAAAAGATTTTAAACAAATATATAAAACAGTATAAAAAATATTTTAATTATACAAAAGAAATAAGTCTTGATAATTTTTCAAAATATATCGCAGCAGATAAGAATCCGTATCATTTGCTTTATACAAAGAATTAACAAAACTTGCTTATATCGGCTTTAATATTTTGGATATAATATCGCAACTAACTCAATCGAGTATGCCCTTACGGGATCCATATACACTTCATTCGTTAGTTGCTTCATTCTATCCTAAAATCTTAAAGTCTCTAACGACAACAAAAAAACAGCATGTCATTCCGTGCGTCTGCAACGCAGACAGACACGGAATCTATGTTAAAGTTCATTTACATTATTTGCAGTTGTCGTCATTGCGAGGAGTTTACGACGAAGCAATCTCGCTGTTCACCGCGTAGCGGTGTCATTCCCGAAAGTCTCTGTCGGGAATCCATGTTATCCGCTTTTTCAAACAATCAAAAAATACAATATTTCCACATAGTAAGTATTGACTTAAAATAAAGATTTTTTGAAATTATAAGAACTGTATATTGGGGAAAATGAAAATAAACCACAAACCGTTCATTTATATGATGTTTTAGAGGGAAAATAAAACGAGCGGAACCTAACCGCCGTTAGGCAGAAATCTCCTGTTCCACTCGTGTACTTAGTAGTATAATCAAAAACAAATTGAAAGTCAAGCAAAAAGTTCATTATAATTAAATCATTTTATATAAAAATAATTGCCTTTTGAGCAAATTTAAGGTATAATTACATAGTATTGAAAAATACTTAAAGTATAGTAAGCAGTGTTAACAACTTAATATAAATTGTTTTTGGAATCCGAAAGGAT
>CAJOJJ010000075.1 GCA_905234925.1 uncultured Endomicrobiia bacterium | reverse complement strand
CAAAATATTGAATACAAGGAATCTTGGAGAGACGAATACCTAAAATGGGTATGTGGTTTTGCCAACGCTCAAGGCGGATGCATTTATATAGGTATTTCCGACGACGGAAAAGTTATAGGTGTTAAAGACAGCAAAAAACTTCTTGAAGATATTCCTAATAAAATCAAAGATACCATAGGTATAATTGCCGACATAAATCTGTTGAAAAAAGACGGATTGGAATATATTGAAATTATCGTTAATCCCAGTACTTATCCCGTAAATTATTACGGTGAATATTATTACAGGAGCGGAAGCACAAAACAACAGCTTCGCGGTTCTGCCCTTACAGAATTTCTTATCAAGAAAACAGGTTTCAGATGGGAAGCTGTACCTGTAGATAATATTTCTATCGACGATTTAGATAAAGAAAGTTTTGATATTTTTAGAAGAGAAGCTGTAAGAACAAAACGTATGTCGCAGGAAGATGTAAAATGTTCCAACAAAGAACTTCTTGAAAAACTTGGACTTATAATCAACGGCAAATTAAAAAGAGCTGCCGTTATGTTATTTTATAGAAATCCTCAAAGATTGTTTACCGGATGTTATGTAAAAATAGGTAAATTCGGTATAGGTTCAGATTTACAATACCAAGATGTTATTGAAGGCTCTCTCATTTTAATTGCCGACAGGGCAATAGATATAATTTATTTAAAATATTTAAAAGCAAAAATTACTTACGAACACGACAAACGAGTAGAAACATATCCCTTTGAAAGAGAAGCTGTTAGAGAAGCTCTTTATAATGCACTTATACATTGCAAATGGGAGGATGGCATTCCTATACAAATTCGAATAGAAGATGAAACTATGTACATAAGTAATTCTTGTTCTTTTCCGAGCGATTGGACTATACAAAATCTTATGAGAACTCATAACTCTCGTCCTTATAATCCTGACATTGCCGGAACTTTTTATCGTGCAGGTTATATAGAGGCTTGGGGAAGGGGTGTTCAAAAAATACGCGAAGCCTGTAAAGAATTAGGTGTACCATATCCGAAATATACTTTATTGGGGAACGATTTAACTATAAAATTTACGGCATTAAAAAGTGCTTTGATTAATGAAGCAAGTGCGTCATCTCTAACACAAGAAAAAGAAGAAAAAAATAGGACTACAGTTATGACAAAAACTATGACAGAGACTATGATAAAAACTATGACAAAATCCAGGTCAAAAATAATAGAGCTTATATATAATAAACCTAACATAACCAGAGAAGAAATTGCAAAAAAGTTAAATCTAACCTTAAGAGGAGTAGATTGGCACATAAAAGGTCTTAAAGCAGATAAAGTGATAGAACGTGTAGGTGCTAACAAAGGCGGCTATTGGAAAATAAAGGAAAATTTATTGAATAAGTAAAAAATGTTGATGAAAAAAATTGTAATTTTAATTTTTATATTTTTAATATATAACCTTTCTTTTGCAAAAGGGAATGAAATTTCCGTTAAAGAATACATTAAGGTGGGAATCGGGACAGGAAATACCCCGATAACCATCGGCTGCGACCAAAAATATTATTTCGTTTCCAACGGCAGACAAGCTATACTTTCTGCGGGAAAAACAACGGTTATGCCCGAGACAAACTCAGCGGTTATCGCAGGTAAAAGGTATTCTCTTCCGATAAAATTTATTTCCGAAAAAAATTGTCTTTTGGTAAATAACAAAATTTACCGCGGTACAATTACCATCAATTTTGCAAGCGGAAAAACAAACATTATTAACGAATTGAAATTTGAAGATTATTTAAAAGGAATTTTGCCGAAAGAAGCTGTCGTCTCTTGGAATATGGAAGCATTAAAAACACAGGCCGTTATCAGCAGAACTTATGCCGCCAAAAATATCGGCAGACATTCAAAGGAAGGTTTTGATGTTTGCTCGACGGTACACTGTCAGGTTTACGGCGGAGGTTCCTGCGAGAACAAAAGATGCAACCAAGCCGTATATGACACAAAAGGCGAAGTTGTGTTATACAAAAATGCTCTTGCACAAACATTATTCCATGCAGCGTGCGGCGGGCATACCGACGATCCGAAATATGTTTGGGGATGGAAAGAAACACCTGAATATTTAAAAGGCAGAAAAGATAAATACTGTAAAGGTAACCCGCATTCAAACTGGACATCCGAAGTGGACGAAAGTTTTATAAGAAAAAAGTTAATTGACGCCGGATATAAAGTCGGCACTATTAAGAAAATTTCTTATTCCGGGAAAACTACCGGTAAAGCGGCAAAAACAGTAACGATATCTCATTCCAAAGGTAAATTAACGCTCAACGCATATACTTTCCGTTTGGCAGTAGATGCTTTTAAAATTAAAAGTACAATGTTTACAAGCATAAAAAAAAGCAAAAATAAGTTTATATTTTCCGGACACGGCTGGGGGCACAAAGCAGGCCTTTGCCAGTGGGGCGCAAAAGCAATGGGCGACAAAAAAATTTCTTATAAAAAAATATTGGAATATTATTATCCCGGAACAAATATAGGAAAAATCAGTTATGGAAAATAAAGATCAATTACTGTCCAACTATAACTACGACATTCCGCAAGAACTTATCGCACAAACACCTGCAGAAAAAAGAAGCGATTCATTTTGGACAGAAAAAATAAAACCATTGAACATAAAAATTTTTATAATATAGTTGACATTTTAAGCGAAAACGACTGCCTTGTAATAAACACAACAAAGGTTGTTCCCGCAAGGCTTTACGGGAAAAAAGAAACAGGCGGCAAGGTAGAAATTTTATTTCTTAACCCTATGCAGAAAGGACCGGATTTTACCGTACTTGCAAAACCGTTTTTGAGAGTAAATCAGAAAGTTATTTTTGATGACGGATATGAATGTACATTTACCGGTACGGATGAAAACGGCAACAAAATTATACGCTTTAACAAGCCCGATATTCAGCCTCTGCTTGAAAAACACGGTTTTATGCCGCTTCCTCCTTACATTAAAAGAAAAGACGGCCTTGCGGAAAAATATTTTGATTTGGATAAGGCACGTTATCAGACGGTATATGCCGAAAATAAGGGAGCAATTGCCGCACCTACCGCAGGTTTGCATTTTACGCAGGAAATTTTACAAAAATTAAAAGAAAAAAAAGTTGAAATAGTAAATATAGTTTTACACGTAGGTTGGGGAACATTTAAGCCGATACTTTCTGAAGATATCAACAAGCATAAAATGCTGCCCGAAAAATATATTCTTGACAAAGAAAACGCCGAAAAAATAAATAAAGCTCTTTCAAATAAAAAGAGAATTATTGCCGTAGGCACAACAAGCGTAAGAAGCTTGGAAACGATTGCAGCTTTAACCGGGAAATATAACGATAAAAACGAACTTGTAAGTATAGAAAGTTCAAGCGGTGAAACCGAAATTTTTATATATCCGGGGTATAAGTTCAAAATAGTTAAAGCAATGTTTACAAATTTGCATTTACCCGGTTCTACGCCGCTTATGATGGTAAGTGCTTTGGCAGGCAGAGAATTTATTTTGAAAGCATATAAAGAGGCAGTAGAAAGAAAATACCGCTTTTTTTCTTACGGCGATTCAATGTTTATTAAATAAAATTTTTGTAAAAATTTTATTTGACTAATTGTTGCCAATTTTATATACTTAATTTCTGCTGTTTTAAGCGAATTTTTTGACGATAAAATGTAATTTACTTCATTTCGGTTTACTTCGGTTTTTACCTGTCAAAATTCAATATTTTAATAAGTTATCCACAATTGTGGATAAGTCTGGGGATAAAATGGATGTTTCAGTAGCAGATGTATGGAAAAAAGTTGTGGATAATCTGTCATTAAGTATTGGACAGGAATCCGTAAACCTTTGGATTAAACCGGTAACACCTATATCTTTAAATGAAGATACTTTTACTATTTCGGTACCTAACAACTTTTTCTCTCAATGGATAGAAAAAAACCAACAATTCAATATAGAACAAATACTTAAAAAAGAATATTCTAAAGACATTAAACTCGGATACAAAATAGAAAAAGATATCTCCGAACAAATGTCTAAAGTTCCCTCTATTCCCACACATCCCGATATACCTGTTTCTTCAATGATAAAAGACCAATTGAACTCAAAATACACTTTTGACAGGTTTATCGTCGGCAATTCCAACAGGTTTGCTTCAGGCTGTGCGGAAGCCGTAACGAAAAACCCCGGTAAACAGTTTAATCCTTTGTTTATTTACGGCGGTGTAGGGCTTGGCAAAACTCATTTAATGCACGCCATAGGAAATGAGTTAAAGAAAAATTTTCCAAATTTCAGAATACTTTATGTTACTTGCGAAAAATTCGCTTCGGACTTCATCGAAGCTATCAGATTTCCGGAAAAAATGACGGAGTTTAAAAGCAAGTACAGAAATCTCGACTGCTTATTAATAGACGATATTCAGTTTCTTGTAGGAAAAGACAGTTCTCAAGAAGAATTTTTCAATATATTTAACACATTAAAAGACAGCGGTAAACAGATAGTTATCGCTTCCGATAGACCGCAGGATAAACTGGAAGTTGAAGAAAGATTAATTTCCAGGTTTAAGTGGGGCAATACCGTTGATATTCAAGCCCCGGATACGGAAACAAGAATTGCAATTTTAAAGAAAAAAGCTGCGGAAGAGGGCTTTACCGTTCCGGATGACGTTATAATGTTTATAGCTTCACAGATTAAGTCCAACATCAGAGAACTTGAGGGAACATTGTTAAGAGTTACGTCTTTTATCAAGTTCACAAATACGCCGTTTACTTTGGATTCGGTAAAAACAATATTGAAAGACGTTATTGTTCCCGATGAAAATGCTAAAATAACCATAGATAAAATTCAGCAGGTTGTAGCGGAACAATACAGCTTAACCGTAAAAGATTTAAAAGTTAAGAAAAGAACTGCTCAGCTTGCTATGCCAAGACAAATAGCAATGTATTTGGCAAGATCTTTAACTGATATGTCCACAACGGAAATAGGCGATACTTTCGGCGGAAGAGACCATACGACCGTTATGCATGCTTACAATAAAATAAACAAAAAAATGGAAGATGATGCCTTTTTCAGCGCTCAAATTAACAAAATTATTAAAATGATAAAAGAATAAAAAACTGAAAATTTCAGCTTTAAGCTGTTAATAATTTTGTGAATTATTAATATTTCTTGTTGAAAAAAGTTTTTCGTTCTAATATGTTAATAAGTTTAATAAGTTATCCACATACTTATTAACATTAAGTTAATAAAAAAAATGCTTGATAAATATGAATTTTTTAAGAAATTTAAACTTTTTTGAGTTATTAACAGTATTACTATAATAATTACTAAATTAAAAATAAAAAGGAGAAATAACAATGAAAGTAATTTGTGCAAAAGATGAGTTAATAAAAGGTATGCAAATAGTGTCACCTGTAATAGCATCTAAAATAACATTACCTGTATTGTCTAACTTTTTATTTGAAACGGAAGATAATAAAATAAAATTATCCGCAACAGACCTTGAAATCGGAGTTACCTGCTATATAAAAGCAGAAATTGTTGAAGAGGGTGCCATAACAATACCTGCAAAAAGGTTTAACGATATAGTAAAAGAAGTCGGTGACGGAAACATTGAAATAAAATCCGATGAAACCAACCAAATAAATTTAAAAGCAGGTAAGTCAAAATTCGTTTTAATGGGTATCGATAAAAAAGATTATCCCACACTTCCCGACTTTCAAAAAGAAAATATTTTTTCAGTTAAAGCTTCGGTTTTAAATGCAATGTTTAAGAAAACCATATTTTCAGTATCTAAAGACAGCCAAAAATATGTTTTAAACGGTGTATATTTTATAATTGAAGACGGAGTATTAAAGGCAGTTTCTACCGACGGAAGAAGACTTTCTTATGTTAATATGGAAGGTTTCGATAAAGAAATTAAAGGTAAAGTAATTATTCCTACAAAGGCAGTTTCCGATATTTTAAGATTAATTGCTTCCAATGATAAAATAGAAGAAGTTAAAATAAGTTTAAGCGACAATTTAATGACGGTAATGATAGGTGATATAACTTTCCAAACAAAATTAATAGAAGGTGTTTTCCCAAATTACGAACAGGTTATACCGAAAAAGACAATGTCAAAAATTTTGCTTAATTCCGCACAAACAATGACAGCTGTAAAACAGATGGCTTTACTTACGGGAGATAAACTTGTTGCAGACAGGTCATCTTCAATACGTTTCAGTTTTGAAAAGAACAAAATGGTAGTTTCCGCAAATACCGTCGGTTTGGGTTCGGGTGAAACTGAAGTGGAAATAGAATATTCCGGTGAAGTTTTTGATATTAATTTCAACCCTAACTATATAAAAGATATTTTACAGAATATTGAAGAAGATAATATTTATTTTGCTTACACTACTCCGCAAAGTCCCGTAATTATCACACCGGAAAAAGATAAAAATTATCTCTGCGTAGTTATGCCAATG
>CAJOJJ010000074.1 GCA_905234925.1 uncultured Endomicrobiia bacterium | reverse complement strand
ATGCACAATGCATAATTACCGGCATTTTGCTTAGTATTAATTGCATTTCTTAATGATACTTCCAACTCATTAATGTAACCCATAGTAACATCGGAATTTTGTTCGGCATAATACTGAGCGCTGTCACGAAGTTCCTTAGCCTCATTTTTATATTTTTCAGCCAATTCTGCATAATATCTGGATTTGTTGTTAGAAGCACTAATCGCCTGTCTGGTGTCAGAAGCAGAGATATAAATATTAGTACCGTTACAACATTTCTTTTGATTAGTATAATTGTTGTTATGGAAATTATTAGACATTATTATCACCTATAACCTTTCTTGGATAAACAATAATTCTGTTCAAATCCCCATAAGTACCGTTTGCAATAAAAAGAGTATCTTCAATTGAAGATTCCGAAATACAAACTTTGATACCATAGTAATAAATTTCATAAGGCTTATTTTTAGGTACCGATAATAGCTCTGTAAATTCGGGAGTTAAAACGAAAGTTGCCGTATCGGAATCATTAACCGAAACTTGAATTTCCGTACCGATAGGATTTCTTTTGGCATCTTGGACGGCAAAATAAACTGTATAAGAATTATTTTCATCCAAACCATTAACGGTAATTTCCCCGCTATCACCTTGATATAAAGAAATTGTACCGTTTTCATCAATAACTAACATAATGTTCCTTTCTGTCAAAAAATGACTTAAAAATTTTCCACACTGATTTCTGCCGATGGCAAGAAATATGATAATTGACAAGCAAAAGAAGTTGATAAAACATCGCCGGCTTTAACCGGAATAGGAATCAAAGCTTTTTGCGATTCGCCATTTTGTATAACCGTAATAATATTTTCATTCACAGTCAAAGAACCCGAAGCTGATACCGCCGGAACTATTAACACGAAACCGTTTGAAGCCGAAGTATAATCAGTTCCTGCCGTAAGCTTAATAAAATTACCGCTGTAAGACTGAGAAGAATCTTTCATATATTTTAATGTTGTGGAAGAAGTTATAACAATATAATCACTGACCGTAGTTTTAATTTTATCAAGATAAACTTTTGCCGTATCATTTTTAATTGTTTTAGTAACACCCGATTTAAGAAGAGAATAATACTTTAATTTTATATAAGATGTATCGGCAATTGTTTTCTTTTCCGTTTTGCTGGCACCTTTAAACTGTTTACTTTCCGAATAACCTTTTGTTTTGGAGAAAAAAGCACTTGTTTTTAAATTTTTATATTTTGTATTGACCTTAGCACCGAAAAGTTCTTTTGAATATCCGGAAAATTCCGTACTGGGGAGTTCCACCTTAATATCACCGAAAGCAGCTTCCTGAACAAATTCTTCCCCCTTGCCTTTATAGACAATGGAAATATCTTTTTTATCTTCCTGTGTGTCGTCATAATCCACATTAAGTTCCAGTCTGTCGCCGACTTTTCCTTTTATTTTCATTTGGAGTTCCTGCTCCATGGAAAAATCTCCGGAATTGGTTCTTTTGCCGGACTTTTCTTCGTCATAGAGGACACCCGAATAATTTACACCGATTGTTTTTCTGCCGGATAAAATCAGCTGGGGATTGAACGGTAAATTTCTTAATATTTTTTTTGAAAGACGAGTATCTTTTTTAGTTGAAGAAGATATTATTACACCTTTTGAAGGATCGAATTTTATTTCTTTTTGCTGAACGGTATCCGTAGATTTATCAATATTTAATTTATCGAGAACTCTATCGCCTGCCATACCCAATGCCGTTGTGGTAGGAATATTTAAATCGTAACCGGGCTTTTGGGATTTTTCTATGATTGCTCCTGACATATAATAAGTTCCCAAATCGTTATCGTCGGGAATTACCGTTTTTGACGATACTTCTATACTGCTGTCGGCTGCAACATCGGAATATTTAAGAATTTTGCCTTTAAGATTTGAAGAATTATAAACATTGATTTCGTTATAAATATTATCCGAGTCATCATCTTCTTCACTTTCTTCATAACTGTCACTGTAATCCGGGAAAGCATATTCCGGATCATCATTAACGGCTTCAATATCTTTTTCAACGGTTTCGGATATTTTCAAATCTTCATTAATATCATTGCTATAAACCAAATTATCAACAGAAGGGTCGGATTCTGTCTCGGTATTTTTTATTTCATCATTAAGTTCATCCATATTCGAATCATCAAGAATCTGTTTTAAAACTTCAGCATCAAGATTTTCTTCAATATTCGTATTTTCCGTTTTTATCGTATCGGTAGAAACGGAAATATTTTCGGAGAAAACATTTCCCGAAGAAGAAATTAATATTGAAAAAATGATGAATAATGATAATATTCGTTTCATGATATGGTTTATAACAAAAGCTGAGAGCTTATATTAGTTTATAGTTTTTAATCTAATTACTAATTGCTAATTATCGGTATCATTTCCAATCTTCCAATCCTCTAATCCTCCAATTACGGAAGTTCCATCCTATACCTGCCGGAGCAAGCCGTACACCTTCAATTCTTTTATGTACACACACAAGATTTTCGGGAAAATACAAAAATATACACGGTGGATCATCTCTCATAATATCCTGAATTTTATGATAATATTTTTTTCTTTTTTCTTTATCGAAAGTAGTTCTTGCTTTTACAAGAAGTTCGTCAACATCTTTATTTTTATAGGACATAAAATTATATTGTCCCGGATTACTCTGCGATGAATGCCACAATAAATATTGATCAGGGTCAACGGACGTGTTCCAGCCCAAGACCAACGCATCAAAATTCTTTTTATTAACATATTGATTTATAAAAGTACTCCATTCAAGAATTCTTATATTAACTTTAATTCCTATTTTTTTTAACTGTTCCTGTATTATCTGACATGTAAGTTCTCTCGACTTATTTCCCTGATTGGTAATAATGTTTATTTCAAAATTTTTATTTTTATACTTTAAATATCCGTCGCTGCCTTTGGTAAATCCTATTGCGTTAAGTAATTCCAAAGCCTTATTGATATCATATCCGTAAGACTCTATTTCTTTGTATGCCCAAGACTGCGGAGGAAATATTCCTTCAGCCTGTTTCGCCATACCGAGCATTACGCCGTTTATAATATCCTTTTTATCTACGGCATAAGAAACTGCCTGTCTGAATTTCACATTGTTATACGGTTCCTTTTCCAAATTAAAACCTAAAAATGTAAAACCAAACGACGGATAACGGTATTTATTATAATTTTCGAAAAAACTGTCATAAGCATTCCACTGGTCGGGAAGCAATGACAGTTCGTCCAAACTTTGAGTTCTTAATTCCAAAAATTGTACTGCCGAGTCAGGAATTACGCGAAACAAATAAAATTTTATTTTGGGTTCACCTTCATAATAATTCGGATTAGCCTGTAAAATTATTTTTTGGTCGGTTATCCATTTTTTAAAAATATATTGTCCCGTCCCTATGGGATTTCTGTTGTAATCGGATGTATTTATATCCTGTTCTTTAATCTCGGGATGTTCTGCCTCTATTCGTTTGATGATGTTGCATTTTCGGAGATTGTCTATCTCCTTTATTTTCGTTATAAACGCCTTCTTGTCGATTCCGTTAAGAGCCTCGACAACGCCGCGCACGTCTTCAATATTCGGTCCAAGACCGACAACTGTGCGGATTGTCGAATCCATCAACTCGTACTGTCGCCTC
Source organism: uncultured Endomicrobiia bacterium (assembly GCA_905234925.1). GTDB lineage: Bacteria > Elusimicrobiota > Endomicrobiia > Endomicrobiales > Endomicrobiaceae > Ruminimicrobiellum. The sequence continues at coordinate 563 of CAJOJJ010000074.1, read as the reverse complement.
ATCTCGTCGCTGATATTCTGTTCGTCACGTAAAAGCAACTGTAAATCGGCGTTTAGCGTTTCCGCCGATAGTATCCGTTTCTCTTGACGTTTTCGCCTCCTTCTCGATAAGAAATATGTCACAATTCCCAATGATAATAGTCCCAAAAAAGCAGACAATAATACCAACCAGCGGTTTTTGCTCTTTAACGCCTCGTTTTCCAATCGTTGGTTTTTATTCCTCAATTCGGCACTAAGCATATTCTTCTGAATGTTGTTTTCAAGTTGTGCCGTGCGTAATTTGTATCTATCTTTCATTAGATTATAGGCCTCTTTGTAATTGCCGGTTGCCTCTGCCAACAAAGTGTGAAGGTGAATGTGGCGGGCATCAGTGTCGCCAAAGGCATCAAACTTATTTGTGGCGATTCGCGCCGAATCAAGTTGGCCGAGTTTTAGATAACTACAGGCGAGATAATAATATGGTTGACCCGACGGCACATTTTTCTCTCCTAAAGCGATCGCCTTATGGGCGTTCTGCTTCGCCTCTAAATACTCTCCTTTATTGCAATAATATGTGGAAAGAGT
>CAJOJJ010000073.1 GCA_905234925.1 uncultured Endomicrobiia bacterium | reverse complement strand
TTCAATTCAGGATTTAAATCAAATAAAGATTTAAAATATTTTTTCTATGCTGAAGTCAGAAAAGATGAAACTTTTAGAAACATTACAGGAAAAAGCAATATTGCATTATTTTATGATATAACTACAGGTGCTACTTTTACAGAAAGTTTTAGTTGATTTTTTATTCTTTTTAATAAATAAAAAGAAAAAATGCAGATTTAACGACACAGAAAAAACTGTAAAGTTTAATATGAAATGCTTAAGCCAAAGAAAGTGCAAAAAATTTGAACTGGTAAAAACTAAAATAGAAAAGCAATGAATTTGACGGACAACAAATAAAAAGAACGGGATTATTGCTATGTTATAATCCCGTTCTGTCAGAACTGTAATATGTTCTGATATTTTATGTTTTAGAAAGAATCAACTTCTGAGAAAGTAGAACCGCTTGTTATATTAAAACATAAAGCCAAAAATTTCCTTGAGCTGTTTCCGATATCCGCAGGTTTAAATATATATGCATGAAGCTCATATTTTGCAGCAGAATTTCTTCCATTAACATAAAATCTTGAAAAATATTTATTTCCTCGTGCGTCAATCCCTAATATAGGTTCGTTATTTGTTTCCTTGCTACTATCATTGTATACCAAGAAGTTACCATACTCGCTGTAGTAAGATTTTTGTGCAGAAATAATTGTTCCCAATAGTGCATACCCTTCACTCATTTTTGCCTTATCAATATAGCTTCTGTAAATAGGTACTGATACTACCGAAAGAATGATTACTATTGCAATGGTAATTACCAACTCTACTAAAGTGAAACCATTGATTTTTCTTTTCATAGTTTTCTCCTTTTTTTCTTTAAAAATATTTTATAATTTGATAGAATCATCTTATGTTTTTTATTTGACTGTTAGCTCCTGCAAGAACTAACAGTCTTTGAAAAGAGTTTGTTGCCCTGACAAGCAACTCGGTAAAATTGCCGAATTCTCTTTTATTGTTGATTTGTGTTGCTTTTTCTATAGCATACTATAGAAATCTATAGTAATTATAGAATATATTTTTATTTTTGTCAATAGTTTTATAAAAATTTTATCGGAGGATATATAAATGAACAAAAATTTATCTTTTGAGAAACTTATAATAGAATTCAACTCAGGAATAAAAATCGGTTCACAATCTTACTTTGCAAATAAATCTAAAATACCTACTCAAAATATCAGTGCTTGGATAAACGGCAGATCTGTTCCAACAAGAGATAACATAATACAAATAGCTAAAATATTAAAAAAAGATATAACTGAAATTCAAGCTATTTTCAACGATAAAAGTAATAAATATGAAAATAATAATTCATCAATAATTGATTTAATTTTGGAAAAGATAAAAAGGCTTGAAACCGAAAATGCATTACTTAGAAAAGAAATAGAATTGATAAAAACAAAAACAGAAAAGAAGTAAAAAATTTTTGAAATTATAAAAAAATAGAATAAAAAAAGTAATGCTATGAACACTGTAAATTTAAAATTAATAAAATTAGAGATTGATAAATCATATGTAACATATTGGGAAAGAACTTTTGATTTTGTAAAAAATTTTGCTAAAGAAAAAAATATAATTTTAACTGAAGAAGAAATAAATTATATTGTTGATTCTTTCAAAGAAGAACATGAAGATCTTTTATTTGAATTTAACGAAGATGTTGTCCTATTTAAAGAGCCACCTGTTTTAGATTGGACTGATAAATTTGAAAAAACTCCTACATTACAAGAAGTAAGAGCTTATGTTAAAAAGTTAGTTGATGAATGTGAAAAATTTGAAACATTATCTCCGGACTGGTTTATTGATGTTATAGGAAATAGAGAGAAAAGAAAACATATAATTAACAGTAGTAAAAGGAGAATAATGAATAAATTAGAAATTCAAAGACATAATAAATATGTTATGGGATTGGCTGAATTGATACACAATTCCATATATTTAAATTCTGAACTTAATAGAAAATTTAATAAAAAACCTAATATAGAAAAGTATCACTATTTTGAGAGTAGAATAAAAATATTAACAACAGAATATAAAATAATTTTACATACAGAACAATATAAAGGTAAAAGTGAAATAAAACCTCAAACTGTCCATTTATATGACGTATTGGAAGTAAACAAAAAAACAAGCAGAACATAACAGTCTTACGACTGAAATCCCTGTTCTGCTTGCAAATATTAGTATAATCAAAAACATCTTAAAAGTCAAGTAAAAATTACTCCGTATTTTTAGCTGAGTCGGACACTTCGTGTATACGTAAAAACACATCAGCTGAAAAGCTAAAAAACTATAATTACAGCTGAGAAATTATGGCTTGGAGCTAAGAGTTTATTGTAAAAATTCACTTCGTGAATTTTTACAATACAACATTTTTTTTGAAAAATACAGAAAACACTCCTTATCGACGAAATATTTTGGATTTAGACGAAGCAATAGCGAGCCGAAGTGTACAATGAACAACGTACATAAGGCTCGCTATTGCAAAGTATAAATTCAAAAGATAATGTCGAAATTACTTTTTCCTATTGATATAGTGAGTATGTAATATCTCATGTGCCTTATGGCTGCAAGGCTTGTCAAGGTATTTCTGATAAACCTGTTGAACGTACGGGTTGTCCATAGGTTTGTGCAGTTCCAAAACTTTATCGTTTTCATACAAACATTTTGTTCTTCTGTTTCTTGTTGCCATACCGTTATAAACAGGCTGTCCTGCTCCGCCGATACATCCGCCCGGGCAAGCCATAACTTCTATTAAGTCATATTCTTTTTCTTTATTCTTAATAGCTTTTATAACTTTTCTTGCATTGCCTAAACCGTGAACAACGGCAACTCTTAAATCTTTTTCGCCGACTTTAACGGTAACTTCTCTTATTCCTCCCTCACCTCTGATAAAGCTGAATTCGTCTGTTTCGTTGGAATCGGATTTGGAAAGAACGTTTCTTAAAACGGCTTCCGCAACACCGCCGGAATTTCCGAAAATAACTCCGCCGCCTGTTTTAAAACCGAGCGGCATATCAAATGCGGATTTTTCCAAAGTGTTGAAAGAAAGTCCTGATTCTTCTATCATTCTGGCAAGTTCCTGTGTGGTTAAAACAAAATCTATATCCTGTATTCCGTTTGTGGAAAGTTCCGGTCTTCTTGCTTCAAATTTCTTTGCAGTGCAAGGCATAACGGAAACTATAATCAAATCTTCTCTCTTTATTCCGTACATATCGGGAAGAATTTTCTTTGCAAGTCCGCCGAACATTCCCTGAGGAGATTTACACGTAGAAAGATTGTTTATCAATTCCGGATAATACTGTTCCGCAAATTTTACCCAAGCAGGGCAGCATGACGTGAACTGAGGAATATTTTCTCCTTTGGAGAATCTTTCAACAAATTCCGTTGCTTCTTCCATAATGGTTAAATCTGCAGCAAAAGAAATATCGAATACTTTAAAGAAACCCATACTCTTTAATGCAGTAACCATCTTAGCCGCTGCGGAATTACCGGTTTCGTTATCGGAACCGAAAGCTTCGCCGATAGCAGCACGAACTGCCGGAGCTATAGCTATAACAACTTTTTTATCTTTTTTACCTAAAGCATTCCAAACCTGGCTTACTTCAGATCTCGGTGTTAATGCACCCGTAGGACATACTCTGGAACACTGTCCGCAGTAAACGCATTCCGATTCGCTGAGATCTTTATTAAAGCTGGGACAAACTACCGATCTTGAACCTCTGTTTGCAAAATCTATTGCACCGATACTCTGTATTTCTTCGCAGAAACGTACACAGTCTCCGCAGAGAACACATTTATTGGGATCTCTTACCAAAGATGGAGTAGAGAAATCAAGCGGAGCATCTTTTTTCATTTTTTTGAAACGAACGGTATGTATTCCGAGCTTTCTTGCGAGAGTTTGAAGCTGACAGCTTTCGCTCTTGTGGCAGAAAGTACAGTTGGTATCATGGTTGGCAAGAAGAAGCTCGACGGTAATTTTTCTCATTTCTCTTATTTCGTTGCTGTTGGTTACTACTACCATGCCTGCTTCCGGAGGTGTTGAACATGCAGGTACAAGACCTCTTTTTTCTACGTTTACCAAACAGAGTCTGCATGCACCGTAAGTGCTGAGTTCGGAATAATAACAGAAAGTCGGCAGTTCTACGCCTGCGTTTCTGATAACTTCCAGAAGATTTCTTACGGTTTTACCGTTTATAGTTAAAGTTTTTTCCATAGTTATTATCCTCTCTTTACCGCACCGAATTTACATGTCTGCAGACATACACCGCATTTTACACATACTTTCGGATCAATTGAATGTTTTTGTTTTACCGCACCTTTTATAGCACCTACGGGACACTTTCTTGCACAGGCGGTACAGCCTATACATTTATCCTGATCGATATAAATTTTTGTAAGTTTTGAACATGTTCCCGACGGGCAAGTTTTATCTTTAACATGTGCGTCGTATTCGTCTCTGAAATATTTTAAAGTGGATAATACCGGGTTAGGTGCCGTTTTACCCAATGCGCAAAGTGAACCCATTCTGACGGCATTTGCAAGCTGTTCAAGAAGAGGAATAGTTTCTTCGGTTGCTCTGCCTTCCGTGATATCTTCAAGCATCATAAGCATTTGTTTTGTTCCTTCACGGCAGAGAACACATTTTCCGCAGGACTCGTTTTGAGTAAACTGCATAAAGAACTTTGCAACGTTTACCATACACGTTGTTTTGTTCATAACAACAAGACCTCCGGAACCTACCATTGCACCGGCTTTTCTTAAAGAATCGAAATCAAGAGGCAAATCAAGATGTTCTCTCGTCAAGCATGCACCTGAAGGACCGCCGATTTGAACCGCCTTGAAAGCATCTTCGGAAACGTTACCTTTATCGTCGGTAACGCCGCCTGCTATATCAAACAAAATTTCTCTTAATGTTGTTCCGAAAGGAACCTCTATAAGACCTGTATTTTTAACGTGGCCGGTAATAGCGAAAGTTTTTGTTCCGGTAGATGTGGGAACACCTATCGAAGCGTACTGTTTTGCTCCGTCTCTGATAATTAAAGGAACTGTTGACAATGTTTCAACGTTGTTAATTACCGTCGGTTTACCGTACAATCCGTGCTGTGCCGGGAAAGGCGGTTTCGGCTTAGGCATACCCCTTTTTCCCTCAACGGAAGCAATCAATGCCGTTTCTTCTCCGCAGACGAATGCACCTGCACCTTCCATAACATGAAGTTTGAAATTAAATCCAGAACCGAACAGATTGTCGCCGAGAACACCTATTTCTTCAGCTTTCTTGATAGCATTTTTCATTCTTTCTACAGCCAAATGATATTCCGTTCTTACATAAACGAAACCTTCGTCGGCACCGATAGCTTTAGCCGCAATTATCATACCTTCTATAACACTGTGCGGGTTTCCTTCAAGAACGCTTCTGTCCATAAACGCTCCGGGATCTCCCTCGTCTCCGTTACAAATAACATATTTTTTAGGACCGGGCTGAACTCTGGTTAAATCCCATTTTCTTCCCGTCGGGAAACCTGCTCCACCTCTGCCTCTTAAACCCGAATCGAGAATTTCTTTACAGATTTGCTCACAGGTAATTCAATGCCACCAAACAGATTGTAGTATTTATTTGTGTCTTTCTTCATATTCGGGGTATATTTTGTGTAGAATAAAGTCGGCGGTTTCCCTGCTCAATCGCAAGGAACATTGTATCCGATACTCCACAGGATCGTATTGGTAGCAACCGATGCATCCGAGTTCCTCGGAGTAGTGTTCATCTCCTTTGTAGAATGAATATGGATTGCCTGCAATATTCTTTGCGTCCCATCTCCTGTCATTGATTTTACACCGTCGGCATATTTGTCTCTTAATGTCGTTGGCGGCTTTACATAAGGGTTGGAAATCATCAATTCGCTGTGTCCTGGCATCAGAAACTCGCAAGTCGCTTTTGCGTCCGTCTTTATGATCCACTTCAATGACTGTATTTTCCGAAGTTCCATTCACGCCGAGCATAACACATTTTTTACGAGTGATGGCATCCCGAATATCGGCTCGAATGAACTGGTTGAATGTC
>CAJOJJ010000072.1:966-5328 GCA_905234925.1 uncultured Endomicrobiia bacterium | reverse complement strand
TAAAATATCTTATAGAAAATAAAAAAGAGTTGGAAAAGGTAATAGAAACAATTTCGGAAGATAATCCGTTGAAACAGGCGGTAAAAATATTTATAGAGACCATAAAAACCGTCAGTGAAAACAGCAAAGTAAATATAACCTACCGCAGCGCCCAAGCCGCTTCAGAAATTGTTTCTCACTCGGTAGAACAGATAGAACCTAAACAATATACTTCTGATAGTATAGCTGTCTCCAAACAAGGACAGCAACAGCTTGCCACCGAAAGAAATAAAAAATTGTTGGCGAGGCTTGGGATATCAGAAAACAGTAAATTGGGGCAGGCAATAATAGGTCTGTTGGAAAACGGAAGAATTGTCTTAGGAATATTCTTCCCCGGAGTAAGAGATAAATTCATAAGCGAACACAAAACGGATGTATCCGAAGAATTAAACGAATTAATCGGTTCCGTAGGTGCATTAAAATATGCAGCGGAACATGTTCCGACGAACAGAATAGCAAAATTTGCCATGGCATTGTCGGTATTGTTGAATCCCGTAGCAAGAGTACAACTGGCAAAAGCACATGCAGAGTGGAATAAAAATAAACGTACCGAACAAACGAGAGAAATGTCGGATATCGAACAAGAGAATTTTCAACATGGGTATTTTTTTGCCCGTACCGGACTGGTAAATGCTGTAGATATTAAAGAAGAAAAAGACGATGACGGCAGCTGGGCACAAAAATTGTCCGGAGATGAAAGACATTACGCATTTAAAATTCATTTGTATTCCGACGGGGAAGAAGATTGGGAACAAATGGTGGAAACGTTAATGCCGTTTTTGGAATACGCAAGGTTTTCCTGGAAGACAGTAAGCAGATCTATGACTATTTCAAGATTAAATGCAGGAACACAGAAAGGAAAAGCTTTTACTTTATATCCGAGAAATGAAGCCGAATTCAGAAGTATAGTTGCGGAACTTGACAATTTGTTCAGAGATAGTAATTTGGTCAGAAAAGACAGCTATATTCAGGGCGACAGGGCATTGGGAACATCAGGAAGAATTTTTTATAGGTATGAATTCGGAGATAAAAAATATTTAGGAGAAAAGTATAATTACGGGGTGTTGGATTTATCGAAAAAAGAAGAAAAAAGTTTGTATTATTCAAGTTATGAAGCTAACAGACTGGGAGACAGATATCTTGCGAAGGATATGATTCCGGAAAGAGATGATCCTTTTTATAATTGGAACCCTCAAGAAGAATTGGATTATATCGTAAAAGCCGTAACGGAAGAAATAAAAAAATATAATAAAGATTTTGTCGTCGGCAGACAGGATATCCTGACATTTATATTTACAAAAACAGAATATGTTGCGAATATGAAAAAAGAACAATTTGCAAAGAAAGTTGCAGATATGATGATAGAAATGTATAGAACTTTAGGAATGTCAAGAAAAGAACTTTCCGATTTGATGGAAGAAGTGAGAGAAGAACTTAAAAAAATATCCGAAGAAAAAATAGAGTTTTCGGAATTTGATTTAATAAATTATATTTCAAATATGACCATAGCGGTTGAACGGGAAGAATCGGTAAATATAAAACCTGCAAAAGAATTTGCTGAAAGTTTGGCGGAAGTTTACAATCTGCAAAAGGAAAAGAAAAGTTTCCTTGTCGAAAGAGATATTACTTATAACGATGTGCGCAGGAGTTTGTCGGACAGTCAGGAAAGAGAACGGATAATTCGGGATTTGGGAACAGATCAATACGAAGTTTTCTATTTGGAGGATTTTAACAGTGCTTCAGAAAAAGAGAGAATGCTTAATGCCGTGCTTGAGGGAAAATATTTTGTAATATATCCTTACAGAAAAGGCGCTATGCCGAAAAATGCAAGGGAATTATACAATATTTATAAAAACTTAAATCTGTATGCTTTCCTTGAAAATCTTTTTCCCGAGAGTATGTACAGTTATGATTCCGTTTATCGATATAAGGATAAAGATGGAAAACAGCGCTTTGGTATAAGATATTTAATAAAAGAAATTTTAAAAAATGCTTTTGTTCACGGTAATAATTTAAATATAACTCAGCCGATATATTTAAAATTAAGTATAGATGAGAATTCCTTATTAACGGCAGAAATTATAAACAGAATTTCAGAAGAATCTCCTATAAGTGAATTGGAATATAACCTTTCCAAAGGGGCAGGTTTGCATGGTGCTCATTTGGGGGCTAAACAAGCTGATTTAGATTCCGAATATGGAGAATATCAAGAAGACGGTTTGTTTAAAGTTGTAATTAAAGATATTCATTGGTTACGGTTCGACGATGTGAAAGCTTTTATCGACGGAAGACCGCAAGAAGATTTTAATAAAACAGAAGAATCATTAAATGTAAAAACAACCGCAAAAACAGATGTTTCAGATTCCGTTAAAGCTGTTAAAGAGACGTATTCTCCCATAAAAGCATTACAGAAATTTGCGGTAAAAATAATTACGGGGATGAATACGGAAACGGCTATGGTGGACGGGAAACAGGAAAGTTTGGTAATAGCAGAAAATGCGGAAGAAGCAAGAAGTTTAAGAGAGCAGGGATTAAGAGCGGTATCAGTGAGAGAAAATTTTGAAAATGAGTACGGCGGCGAAGTGATAATGAAAAATTATAAAGGAACAGGAAAAGATGTAAGGGTAAAGATAAACAAAGACGGGGAAATAATATTCTGCATAAAAACAAGAATGGAAATGACGGAAGAAATAAAGGAAGAGTTATTGCAGAAATTGGCAGAAGAGATAGCTTTCGGGAGAGAAATGAAAGGTTTTGAAAATATTTCGCAGGCAGTAAGAGCTAAAGACGGTGAGGCATTAAAAGAAGTTAAAAACGAAATAACGAATTCAATAACAAATCCGATAAATTTAAGATATGATTTAAGCGAAGAAAAAGACGGCAAAGGAAGAGAGATATCGGAGAAGGTATGTCGAGGGATAGAAGCGGAATGCGGAGCGAAAGTGTTTGTGATAACGCAGAATCAGGCGGAAAGATATGCAAAAGAGATAGAAGCAATGGAAGGAGTATATACATTTATTGCGGCAGAGTCTTCGGTTGGAAATTTCGAACGGGAATTAAAGAATAATACGAGCGAAGAAGACAGCGATTTTATTCTTGATATGACAAAAGAAACGAAAACTTTGGAAGAGCTGAAAGGAATATTTGAAAGTACACGGCAAGCAAAACAGACATCAAAGAGCGGAGTATCGGCAACTGTATTGGTAAAAATTAATTCGGAAACGGCAGAAAATATCGGAGAAATAAATATATACGAAGAATACGGAATAATACCGATGATATCGGCAAAAGATGTGGCAAAGGTAAGAGGAAAGAAGGAAGTGTATAATCTTGCCGATGAAGAAGAAATGGAAAAGATAAAAGGCAACGATATAACGGGCTTTGTAGTTGATGAAAAAATGTTGTCCAAAGTAAGAGCAAAGAAAGGCGGAATAAGAGAAATGTTGGAAGGTTTAATGGCGGAAGATACACCTGAAAGAATGTACAAGAAAGGAGCAAACGCAGCCCGGAGCAGCAAGTTTGAATATAGTGCAAAAGCAGAAAATATAACGAATATAATAAATTCGGGAATACTTTCAGCGGATTTGAGAGACGTTGAAACAAAGGCAAAAGAAATAAATAAAAATTGGTTCAGTCCTGACACACAAACATATTTGGAATATTTGGAGAAAAAAGGAAAATACGAAGAGATATTGGGATTTGTTAGGGGAGTAGTACTTAGGACGGTTGCAAAAGAAATATGCGGACTTGAGACGATAAGCATAGATACGGATAAATTTATGGCAGATATTATGAGCAATGAAGTGCAGGCAATATTGATAATGACGGTACAACAGTTGGCGAATATGGAAATGAAAGATAAGACGATAAAAGAAGTATTGGAAGAATTGTTCAGACAGACGGCGGGTTCCGATGTAATGACGGCGGAAGAATATTTGAACAGTATCAGAATTAATCTTAACGGAGCAATGGATGAAGTGTTGAGAAAAAATGAGACGAAGATAGATACAAGTGTGGCTGCATTGACGCCGTTTGACGGAATACCGGAATTACTGATGGACAGCTACAGACCGAGAAATTCAGTAGGAAAGGATATAAATATATCGATAATGGCAGTTAAGTCGATGTTAAGTGCCGCATAATACCGCTTATTGCGACATCATCTTTTAAATTTATACTGCGTTGCAGCGAGCCTCGTGTACCTTGTTCAGTTGTACACGTCGGCTCGCTGTCGCCTTGTCTAAATTTAAAATATTTCGTCGCTTAGAAATGACTTTGTCATCTCGAGCGAGCGAATATGAAATATTCGCCTCTCAAAGAAGA
>CAJOJJ010000072.1:0-900 GCA_905234925.1 uncultured Endomicrobiia bacterium | reverse complement strand
AGTTATCAAATTTAATATCTAAAGTGTATTTGGCAGAACAAATAAAAAAACCGTTAGAAAATTATAAAAGTATTGATGTTTTTAAAGTATTTATATCCGATGTCGGTTTGTTATGTGCCAAAAAGGGAATATCTTTTAATGATATTATGTATGAAAATGAAGAAATTAACGATTTTAAAGGTGGTCTTGCAGAAAATTATGTTAACAGCCAGCTTATAATGAGCGGTCACAGAACATATTTTTGGCATACTGCTCGTAATGCGGAAGTAGATTTTGTTACCATGATAAACGACAATATTATTCCTATAGAAGTAAAAAGTGCCGATAATACAAAAGCTAAAAGTTTAAATGTTTATATTAAATCTTTCAAGCCTGAATATTCAATAAAAATTTCAAAAAAGAATTTTTCTTTTGACGACGGGAAAAAATTGTACCGTTATATGCCGTATTCTGTATAGAGAAATAAAATTTCAGAAATTTTAAATTTACCTGTATCATATTTTCTTGAAGAAAAAGATAAAAGTAAAATAAATATTGAAGATTTTTTGATTAAAAAAACACTTCTATTTTTCCGAAGTTTATGTTATCAACTTTGTATCTTTTGTAAAGTTTTTTTGTTTCAGGTTCGTTTAAAAATCTTATTACTCTTTTTTTTAGCTGACCTGTTCCTTTGCCCGGAATAATTTCAACGGTATCAATCTTTTTCTTTACAGCTTCATTTATGATATTATGCAAAGCCTTATCTATCAAATCACCTTTGTTGAAAATATCATGTAAATCTAATTTTAATTTCGACATATAATCCTCAAAAACAGTCTCAAATCTTCCATCATCTTGTTGGATATTGCCATCAAATTATCCGTACAGCTCTTTGCCGCTTTTACTATAAAAGACTGCGTT
>CAJOJJ010000071.1 GCA_905234925.1 uncultured Endomicrobiia bacterium | reverse complement strand
AAATTTATCATTAATATTGACTTTTAATTAAAATTATACTATAATTTTAATACAATCGAAAAATAAGCAGGTGAAAATTATGATTAAAAGTTTCAGTGTTTCTAATTACAACAGCATAAAAGAAAAACAAACAGTATCTTTTGAAATTTTACCGAAAGATATGTTAGACGATTCTTCTTTTCAAACAAAATGCGGTAATAATTTAAATTCAATAATTGCAATAATCGGAAACAATAGTGCCGGTAAAAGTAACATCTTAAAGGCATTATCGGATTTATTAATAATTGCTCAGAATTCATATTCTTTATTTTCTGCCAATAATCCTATCTTTGTTTTTTTGCCGTTTATTACAGCCAAAAATGAAAATACTGCTTTTGAAATTATATTTGAAACGAACAATAAAGAATATAAATATAAGTTAGAAATGAATAGTGGAAATATCTGCTATGAATATTTAGGAATTCATAATAAGAGAGCTTTTTCAACTATTTATGAAATTACCAAAGAAAAAGATAAAGTTAATTTTTTAGGCTGGAAGTTTGAAAAAAAATTAAATGATATAGACAGAAAGAGATTTGAAGAAAGAACAAATTCAACTCTGTTTTCGTTTTTATTGAATACAGGACATTTGGCCAGTATAGGAGTAAAAGAAATAATTAATTTTAGATATAATTTCAGAACTCTTCCTGTTGAAATTAAAGAAGACAGGTTAAATAAAATCAGTCAAATAATGAAAAATTTTGATTTAGGTTTTGACGGGTTTTCTTGTACGACAATTCAACAACCAAGAAAAGAAAATCCTTTGGAATCGGAAAGTAAAAAAATATTGTTACTTAATCATAAGACCAAAAAAGGAAATTTTTCATTGCCTTTTGATTTGGAATCAGACGGAACACAGAAAATAATATTTTTGTTAAATAAATTATTAGCCGTAATAGAAACGGGCGGCATTGCAATTTGCGATGAAATAGAATCGAGTATCCATCCGTATTTAATAAAAAATATAATTAATAATTTATTTGCTAATAAAGAAATAAACAAAAACAATGCACAATTAATATTTTCAACGCATTTACCTTGGTTGTTGGAAGACAGGACAAAAACACAAATATATTTGGTTGAAAAAAACGAAAAATTATCGACGGAACTTTACAGATTGGATGAAGTTGAAGGTGTTAGAAATGATGATAACTTCTGTAACAAATATTTAGCCGGAGCTTATGGTGCGGTAGCGAATTTGAGGTGGTTCTAATGACAAAGAAGAAAAGGAAACAGAAAACGACTGTATTTGTATCTCTTGAGGGTAAAAGAGAAAAAGTATTTTTAAACTTTTTGGAACAATTGTATAAACCAAATGAAAATAATATACATATTAATTTTTCAGATGTAACAGGCGGACATTCAAATTCAATTTTGGCGAGAGCAATTAAAAGCAGTTCTAATTATGATAGAGTATATGCAATATTTGATGAAATTAAGCCGTTATCTGACGAAATTAAATATTCATTGGCCAAAGTTTGGCATACAGAAAGTTTTTCTCCAAATATAAAAGATAAAAACTTGCAACAAGAATATAATTATGCCAATAGAAACCCAATTATAATAGTATCTAATCCTTGTTCTATAGATGGTTTTTTAATTACATTATTCAATAAAAATTTGCCTAAAGAAGTTAATGAAAAGAATTGTAAAAATTCTTTTGCCGGAATAGTAGGTTCAAAATTTAATGAAGAAACTGAGTTGAATTTCTATAAAACAAATTTGACTAAAGAAATTTTAGAAAATCAGAAAAGTAATTTTACACTGCAATTAATTCTTTCTGTATTTAAAAAATAAAAATCAAACGGAGAAATTTGCTCGATTTTTATTTTTATGTAATCCAAATTACTATTTAAATTTTATTATTTTTTATTATTTGCTAAAATAGGACTTATGAATAAATTTAAACTTGTTTCCAATTTCAAGCCTGCCGGGGAGCAGCCGCAGGCGATAGATGCCTTGTACAAGAATATCGTTGACGGTAAAAATTTTCAGGTGCTGCTGGGTGTAACGGGGTCGGGGAAAACTTTTGTAATGGCAAACTTAATTGAAAAATTACAGAAGCCGGCACTGATTATTTCTCCCAACAAAATTTTAGCCGCACAGCTGTATTCGGAGTTTAAGGCGTTTTTCCCGAATAATGCCGTGGAGTATTTTATTTCCTACTATGATTATTATCAGCCGGAAGCATACATTCCTGCGACGGATACATATATAGAAAAAGATTCTTCCATCAATGACCATATTGACAGATTAAGGCTGAAAGCTACAACATCCATACTTGAAAGAAATGATGTTATTGTTGTGGCGTCGGTATCAAGTATTTATAACCTCGGCGCACCGGAAGATTATCAAAATATGTGCGTTAAAATTTCCACCGGGCAGAAAATAAAAATAGATATTTTATTAAAGCAGCTTATTGCCGTACATTACGAAAGAAACGAGATAGAATTTTTAAGAGGGAAATTCAGAGTGAAAGGCGACACGGTGGAAATTTTCCCCGCATATTTGGAAACGGCAATAAAAGTGGAATTTTTCGGCGACGAGATAGACAGTATAAAAGAGTTTGACCCGCTGACGGGAAATATTCTGAACAAGAAAGAAGTTTGTTATATTTACCCTGCCAAACATTTTGTTACAAGCGGTGACAAAATGAGGCTGGCACTTGCCAACATAGAAGCCGAGCTGAATGAAAGAGTTATCTCGCTGAAAGCCGAAGGTAAAATGCTGGAAGCACAACGTCTTTTACAGAGAACGAAATACGATATGGAAATGCTGCGTGAAACCGGCGTGTGCCACGGGGTAGAAAATTATTCCCGTCATTTATCGCTGCGCCCCGCAGGCTCAAGACCGCAGACGTTAATAGATTATTTCCTTGCAAATGACAAAACTTCCGATTTTCTGCTGATTGCCGACGAATCGCATATAACTCTTCCGCAAATAAGGGGAATGTACGAGGGTGACAGGAGCAGAAAGCAGACTCTTATTAATTTCGGGTTTCGTCTGCCGTCGGCACTTGATAACAGACCGCTGAAATTTGACGAGTTTGAAAAGATAATTAAAAAAAGCGTTATGGTTTCGGCTACTCCCGGACCGTACGAACTGAAAAAATCCAAAAATAACGTGGTTGAGCTTGTTATCCGCCCTACCGGGCTTGTTGACCCTGAAATAATTATTCGTCCTATCGACGGGCAGATACAGGATATGATAAAAGAAGTTAAGAAAGTTATTGCAAAAAAACAGAGAGTTCTGATAACAACATTAACAAAAAGAATGTCGGAAGATTTAACTGCTTATTTAAAAGAACAGGGCTTTCTTGTAGAGTATATGCACTCCGAAATTGAGGCGCTTAAGAGAATAGAAATAATAAGAGATTTAAGACTTGGCAAATTTGATATTCTCGTCGGGATAAATCTGTTAAGAGAGGGGCTGGACTTGCCTGAAGTTTCTCTGGTGGTAATTCTTGATGCCGACAAAGAGGGTTTTTTACGTTCCGAGCAGACATTAATACAAACCTGCGGAAGAGCAGCAAGAAATGTGGACGGGAAAGTGATTTTCTATGCGGATAAAATTACAGGCTCTATGGAACGGGCTTTAACCGAAATGAACAGAAGAAGAAACAAGCAGTTGGAATACAATAAAAAGTATAAAATAACACCGAAAACTATTATCAAAGCCATTGCGGATTTGGAAGAGTTTCAAGCGAAAGTTAAAGACGAGAAATTGACAATGATTTCGGAAGATATTAATGAAACTTTTGTGACGAAAAAGAACATAAACGAAATATTGAAATCTCTTGAACAGCAGATGAAAGAGGCTGCCGATAATTTGGACTTTGAAACAGCTGCTCTTTTCCGTGACAGAATAAAAGAAATTAAAGAGCTGCGTTCCGGTAAAAAGAAGTGATTTAAAAAGAAATAAGTTTTTGTTAAAATTTTTTTATTGATAAAAATTTATTCTTGTGGTATAATAGAAATATAACTTAATAATAATTTAATGTTTTTGGATCTTCTGCGAGAGGTAGAAGACCGCTTTTGTGAAAGCAAAAGAGGTAGGAACTCCAAAAACAGTCGTTTTAATAAATATTGTAAAAATAAATCAGAAGCTATGTTGATTTATTTTTATGGATTTATCTTTCGCCCTTTACGGGCGAAAGGCAGCGGCTGTGCAGTCGGGTTCCTACCCTGCACGGTCGCTTTTATTTTTGCTATTCACAAAAATGTTTCTCCTTTCGTACTTTTTCAAAAAATAAAGATAGCTGAGGAGCTGAGCAGGTGATAAGCTGAGAAGTTTAGGTAAAATTTTGTTTTGCAAAATTTTCTGTTAAAAATAAATACCGAAAACTTATCAGCTAAGAAAAACAAAGTTTTTCGTTCTCAACTTATCAGCTAAAAATAACAAAAGGAGAAATGCTATGAAAAACCTTGAAAAGCAACAAAAATGT
>CAJOJJ010000070.1 GCA_905234925.1 uncultured Endomicrobiia bacterium | reverse complement strand
TCTGGGCTTGTAGCTGGGCAAG
Organism: uncultured Endomicrobiia bacterium; assembly: GCA_905234925.1. Classification (GTDB taxonomy): domain Bacteria; phylum Elusimicrobiota; class Endomicrobiia; order Endomicrobiales; family Endomicrobiaceae; genus Ruminimicrobiellum. The sequence continues at coordinate 6,703 of CAJOJJ010000070.1, read as the reverse complement.
ACAAAGACGATGTTGCTATTGTTTTTGAAAAGAGGAGGTTACAGGCGGGGGCATGATTTTTCACATGAAGTTAGAAAAGGCGTAAAAGTAAAACTTTTTTGCTAAAAAAAAATTTTTTAAGTTGACAAAACGCTAAAAAAGATTTACTTTTACTAGTGAAAAGTGAAGGCTTCGGCAAAAGTCGAGGCTTCCCTCTCTGTTGTAGCCGGTTTAGGTGGTGCTAAACCGGCTAATTTTTTACATTTTTTTTATTTTTTGAAAAGGAAGGCACGCTTAGAGCGTGCCTTTGGTTGTTTTTACGTCAATGCCAGTTCCACAAGATACCGGCTGACTGTTTTTCCTGCTTTCTTAGCAAGGTCTTTTATCTGCTCTACCTCTTCTGGCAGGGCAGAAATAGAAATAGTTTTATATTCCACAGTGCGCCCTTTTATTGTTCCTAGCGGGCGACCTGCTCCAGCTCTTTTTCCTCCACTTGGCATTAAAATACCCCCGTGCGGTGCATAACATACAAGGCAATAGCTACACACGCGCCAATAAAGGCATCTTTTGCAAGTGTTTTTAAAAATGCTTTTCTTTCAGTTGACATAAGAACCTCCTAGGGGTAAAATAAGGCTAAAGAGTGACGGTTTACTTACTTCCCGCCACTCCTTACCCGCTAGCTGAACAATAAGTGAATTACTATTTCAGTAATTACACCTGTTGCAACAGCTATCAGGATTTCAAACGTTGCCCGTTTGATTGCCCGTAATACTTTACGGGCTTTTTTCTTTCCCTTAGCCACAATTTTACCCTCAAATTAAGAATTTTTTTTAAGGTCAACGACCTTATGTTTTTATAATACAATAAAATAAATTATTTGTCAATAACTTTTAATCAAAAAAAGAGAAAAAAGAAGAATTTTTTTAAGTTGACAAAACGCTAAAAAAGATTTACTTTTACCTTAAGAGGTAAAGATGCGAAATTTGTTTTCTTTAGAGGGCGCAAAAATCCTTCTCGACGTTATTCTGATTATTTTTATAGTTTTCAGAATTGCAACAGAACAAGGTTTTTCCAAAACATTTGCAGTGTCATTTTTAGCATTTACACTTGTTTCCCTTGGACTTTCAGCAACAAAATTGTTACTGAAATAAAAAAAAGAAAGCACGTTAGCGTTTATTATACTCCTATGGTTTAACGCTTTTTTAAATAACCCGTCTTTCAGGTTGCAAGTCTGGACGGGTGTTTTTTTTTACATTATTTTAGTAAGTAAATTAACTACATCTATAAAAAGACTTATAAGCATAATGCAAAGTACTACTTTTTCATAACTTCTCATAGACAGTCTCCAAACACAAATATTTAGGAGCTTTTGCCAACGTGCCTTTTGCAAGTTTAGCAATTTTCACTTTATTTATCAAGACAAAAAAATACAGGTCAGCCAATAATCTAAAAACCCCGTCAGACGCGAAAAAACACCCCTAGAATCGTTTCTAATCACAAAAAGCATATTTATTACTAAAAAGCCCCCCAGGACCTCCCTAACGGGCTTTTTTTTGTTTCTGAATATTGCCGTTTTTTCGGTTTATTTTTCTATGTTTTATAATTTTGATGACGTGGTAGCTGGTAGAAGATTTTTTTCCGAAATTCTACCCTCGACAAATGTATGCTATACATTTGCGTACACTGTATATAGTGCTTTTTTAAAAAATAAATTTTACTTTTCCGTATTAGTAGTGTTTTGACCCCAAAAAAAGGCAAAAAAATACATTTGTATAGTTGTTTTTTCTTTTAAATTCTTTTGAATTTAAAAGAAATTAGAGTAGTTTTAGCTTCCAAACTTTTACCTGACTGTTAAAATCATATATAAATATATGATTTTATTTCTTTATAATATAGTAAAATATATATATTTTACTATATTAAGGCGATTTTAAGTAAAAGTATATTGTTAAATTAAGAGTTTTTTAGTGCATTTAAAAAAATTTTTTGAGGTGAAGGTATTTTTCTTTAAATTCCTTTTTTCACACTCTAATTTATCAAAAATAAATTTACTTATACTTTTGAAGGATTTTTTTTGCACAAGTCTTTATCTTATATAGATTTATAAATAGAATAACCAGCTTTTAAAAGTTCTACCAAACTTTCAAGGATAATCTGAAAATCTGCAAGCTAAACGGGCATCCAGGGGACGTGTAAGCTGGCAGAAAAAGCCAAGGTACTGTGAGGCCCCTATACCCCTATGCAATTATTCTGCGCGGAGTGCCCCTTGTCATTTGTGTAGTAGTTTTAACAAAAACCTAATAGATTCTAAAATTGAATAGCATTAAGTCTTAATACCTAATAAACTTTTAGGCATGGAAGTTACTCAAGCGGAATTTGCTAGGATGTGTGGCGTAAAACCTGCATCTATATGCCAAAAAATACAGCATGGGACATTGATAATAAACTCTGGGAAGAAAATGGACACAGACAATCCTGTAAACCGCGCATATCTTTCCAAACACCAAACAAAAATGCAACTAGATGCCCAAAGTGCGCCCGTTACAAATCCTGCAAGCCCTGAACCTGCTGCAAAGGCCCCAAAAGCAGCTGCACCTCTGCCCATAAACGACGATTTTGGAACAACTGAAGGCTTAAGCGAAATAATGCAAACAATGACACTAAAGCAGCTTACTACAAGATACGGTGGCATTCCTGGAGTTGAACGCTTTGCAAAGATACTGCAAACCCTGGCGGTAACATCTGAAAAGGAGCAGCGCATTCAGGAAAGAAGACAGGAACTTATTCCCAAGGATTTTGTAACAGCTCGCCTTTTTGGTTATGTGGACCAGCTGATGAACAAACTGCTTGACTGGCCAGAAGGGGCTGTAGATACAATAATTGCAAAAGTTCTTTCAAATCAGCAGGAATGCCGCGGGGAGCTGGTGAACTATATGAAAGATAACCTTTCGCGCTGTATATGCGATGCAAAAAGTCACATAACAAGCGAGCTTACAAGCCTGCGCGGAAAGTACGACACAAAGAGCTCCGAGCTTGAAGAGTTAAAAGACGTAGTTGAAAACCTAAAGAGCGAGCAATAAAAAGTTCGCTCAAGCGAAGTGAGGAAAATAAAATGAAAGTTTATGTTGCAGGAAAAATTTCTGACCTGGACAGGGAAAAGGTTTGTGAAAAGTTTAAGGAAGCTGAAAATTTTTTATTAGCGAAGGGTCACGATGTTTTTATTCCTATAGTTTTACCAGTGTACAAGAGCATGTCGCATGAAGATTACATGCACATCTGCTATGCAATGATTGATATTTGTGATGCGGTTTACATGCTTGATAATTGGCATGAAAGTGTAGGCGCCAAATTAGAATACGAATATGCCTGTAGTAAAAACAAGGAAATTATTTATGAATGATGAATACTTCATGGCAAGAATTGCAATTTTTACAGGTGTTGTAGTTACCAAAAAGGAAGCTGGAAAGATTTTAATTTTTATGAGAGTAGAAGAGCTGATAAAAGAAATTAAAGAAGCACAAAAACAGCTTGCAATTTGTGCAGATGACTACTGGGCTAGAGAAAGGGAATGTAGTTTACAGACAAAGTTTGTAATGGCGATAAACAACTGGGCAAGCCCCTTTATTGCCTGCGAAGAATTGCTTAAGCGGATAGATACCAACGAAGGTTTGCTAAAGATGTATTGCAAAAGCCACGGAACCACATTCAAAGAAATTGGTTATAAAAGTTGCTACAAAGAAATGAGCGCACTTTTGCAAAGTGTAAAAAGCTGCGCGCCGTGTTCGCTCAAGCGAAGTGACAAAAAGGAAATGTTATGACTTTAGAAAAATATGTTTATGGCAATGATTCGCTTTACACCTTAACTTTTGAAGATGGAAAGAAAATCAAGCTGACTAAAAAAGAATTACAAGAGCTTTATACCTGGCTAATGCAGAACACTTTAAAGATTTGGTACGGCTTAAAATGAAAGAGTTTGGGGAAAATGTAAAAGGGGGTGTTATTTGTGTGTGAGTTTTTACATGGATATTCAGCAGGATTTGAAGCAGGTAAACCGCAGTGGCACGACTTACGGAAAAATCCGAATGATTTGCCGAAGCCTAATGTTTCAGTCTTGATTTGTCTGCAATTTGAAAAATGGACTGGTAGTTATATTGCATATTATCGTCCCGCTAGTGATAAATGGCAAATGTATAACATTTGTGAGGCTCAACGAGACCTAATTATGGATGATTATATTGAAAGAGACGAAGTTATTGCATGGTGTGAGATACCGAAGTTTGATGAGAGTAAAGAATGACCTGACAAACAATGAAGAAAATACTGGTTATATCACAACGCCGTCGGCGGGGTGTTTAACTGCTGGCTGTCAGCCGGTATATAAAATTTTGACAGTACGGAATTAGACGTACACTCTATTGAGAAAGAAGTAATTGACACTCTGGAAAGACAGAGAAATTGTAACTATGCAAATATAAAAATCTTCCAGCCGGACGGCAAGGGGTACACACCGGCAAAGCTGATAAGTGCGAAAGTACAAGCCGTCAACTAATTTTCATAGGGGCGATGAAGCCCCTTAATCTAAGATATTAAGGGTAGAAAATGGGTCGTTCTTTGCACAAAAGAGAAATCTTGTACTTCTTTTAAGTGAAAAGGAAGTAACAAGAGCGGAAGCAATAAAGCAACTAAACTTTTCACACAATCAATGGAATTCAGCTTTAACAGATGCGTCTTTTTACTTTCCGATCTATGAAATTGAGGGGAGGACACGTTATGAAACAAGATATGGAATGTTGCCACTAGACTTTAGTCAGAACTTAAAAAAGTTAAGAAGTTTTACAGAGGTTTAAAGCAAAAGCAATGACAGAAACTAAGTTCAGCAAAAGGACTGATTTTTCCTACAGTTGGAGCGATATGGCAAATGCACTGACAGACCATGGCATACCACATACTTTAATGAAAACCTTGGCAGATATGCAACTGGCAATAATTCTAAAAAGACCAGTATTCAATATATTCAAATTTGATGATTATTTGCATAGCAAATATGGTGATTACGAATTAAAAGGAAAATCTATGCGGGATATGTTTAATGAAATTTTTCAAGATGATTCTGAAAAAATTGCTTATTAGTTTGTGGGATGTCATTTATAAAAAACAACTGTAGGCTTTATTGTAGCAGAAAATGTCAGCGTATTGCGTCAAGGGGTAAAAGCAAAAGGTTTAGTGGCAGGATTTACCTGAATCCACCTGAAAAAATTTTAGAGTTAAGGGAAAAATATAAAAACGGCGTGACTGAAGAGATTATGAAAGAGTTTGAGGAAAATCTAAAAGGAGGTGTTCATTTGTGAATAAATGTGAAAAACAGTCACCAAAAATGAAAGAGCGTAGAATGGTATACGCTTACCTTAGAGTATCAACAGATAAACAAGACGGAAAGAATCAACGTGTCGGTGTAGATGCTTTAGCAAAAGCACGTGGGCTTGTTATTGATGAATATATTGACGACGAGGGTAGAAGCGGAATTTTAGAGCCTGAAAAAAGAGAACTAGGAAAACTTTTAAAAAAATTAAAACCAGGTGACATTTTGCTTGCAGGGGAGATTTCCCGATTAGGGCGTTCTCTTTTTATGATTTTTAGAATACTTGAATATTGCCTAAACAACGATGTGATGATTATGACCGCAAAAGACGGTTATACACTAGGGAACGATATTCAGAGTAAAGTAATGGCTTTTGCTTTTGGACTTTCAGCAGAAATAGAACGAGACATGATTTCAAGAAGAACTAAAGAAGCCCTTGCATTGCGGAAGGCGATGGGCGTTCATATTGGTAGGATTAAAGGTTCAAAAAATTCTTATAACAAATTGACAGGCAAAGAAGATGAAATTAGAAAACTTTATTTAGAAGGAGTTTCAAAAACAGAAATTGCAAGAAGATTAAATGTAGATAGAACAACTATATGGCGTCATAAGGAGATTTTTGAAAACATAAATCAAGAATAAGAGAGGTTTGTAAATGACTGATTTAGAAGTGATACAGAATGAATTAAAGTGTGTACAACGTGATTGTTGTAGGCTGGAGAATGAATGTGCTAAATGTGATTTAGTCCTTCCCAAAGAAGAAATTGTTAGAGTATACACGCATATAATTGATATGTTGAATAAAAGTGAGGTAGAAAAATGAAAGAGCTGAAGGTAAAGATTAAATTGCTAGAAGGCGGGAAGTTGCCAGAGTACAAACGCGAAGGTGATGTCTGTTTAGATTGCTATGCAAGGGAAGATGTTGAAGTTTCCTTTGGGGAGCGTGAGCTTATTCCTTTAGGATTTGCTCTTGAACTTCCTGAAGGTTATGAGGCGGTTGTAAGACCTAGGAGCGGATTGAGCTTTAAGGGGCTTGAGGTTGCTATAGGGACTATTGATATGAACTACAGGGGCGAGGTTAAGGCAAATCTTACAAACAATTCTTATTTTGATGTGTACAAGATTAAGAAGGGAGACCGTGTTTGCCAGCTAGCAATCCGTGAAGCTCCGAAAATTAAATGGGAAGTTGTAGGAGAACTTTCAGAGACAGAACGAGGGGGCAATGGGTTTGGAAGCAGTGGGAAATAATCTAAAAGAACAGCTAGGCGTTTTTGAAAGTTATATTAACGATATACCACACATAATTGACCCTTGTAATATGTGCAAGCACAAAGACAAAGATTTTAATTATAGCGACTGTTGCAT
>CAJOJJ010000069.1 GCA_905234925.1 uncultured Endomicrobiia bacterium | reverse complement strand
AAGATTGTAAAAGGAATTTATTTTACTAAAATTTGAATTCCTTCTCGAGCAATATGTGTATTCGGGAAGCCTTTGGATTTATAATTTTTCTGAGCTTTTTTGAGAGTGTTTTTTTCTCCATGAACCAAATAGAGTTGAGTATTTTCATCCTGCTCTGAAAGCCATCTTAACAGTTCCGTACTATCGGCATGATCGGAGAATATATTAAAAATATTTATATTGGATGCTACATCCATTTTCCCATACTTTGTTTTTATACTCTTTGTTCCTTTCTTTAATTGTCCTGCCGGAGTTTGCGGTGCCGCATAGCTGACTAAAAAAAGTTCCACATCGCTGCGGGAAAGCAGTTTATTTAATAAAAAATACGATACACCTTGGTTCATCATTCCGCTTGCCGAAATTACTATGCACGGAACAGGAAACTCTTCATTTTTTTGTTTTTGCGTAATATAGTTCGCAGGAAGAAATGTACCCATTTCGTAAACTTCATCCTTAAACCATTTTTCTTGTGACGGATTTTTCAGTTCCTGCTCGTAAAGAGCAGTTATTCCGTTTGAAGACGGAGACAAAGAATATACCGGAATATCTTCGCTTATCAAACCTTTCTTCTGTGCCTGTTTTATTTCATATAAAATTTTCTGAGTTCTGTGAAGAGACAACGACGGTATCCAAACTATTTTATTATTTTTTAAAGCGTTTGAAACCACATTTTGAAAAACATCATAGTCGGCATAAACAACATTTTTTTCCGATGCACCGTAAGTAGTTTCTACAAAAACATAATCTGCTTTAGGAATAATATCTTTGTCCGGGGTAATTTTTGAAAAACCTGTACCTAAATCTCCCGAGAATGCAATCTTTTTAATTTCCCCCTTATCATAAACATTAAACAAAACACTTGCAGAACCTGTAATATGACCTGCATCAAAGAGAGTAAAGTTTATTTTATCCGACAGTTCTATATTTTCTTTATACAGCACATCAACAAAATGTTTTTGAGTTCTTTCAAGTTCTTTTTTCAGACAGCTTTTACACAATTTCATTCCGATATTATATTTAAGTTTCAATTGATTAAGAGATAACCTTTCAGGTATCTCCTCTATAATTCTTATCTTATCTCTGCAGTCAAAATACCAATGAACGGTCAATACTCCTTTATGTATTTTTTCTATTTTTAATCTTGTTATTTTAGACCAAAAATATTTCTTTTTTATGTCAAAATGATTCCACCCGTCATCAAAAGTTTCAAAAAGAATTTTCCTCGTTGCCGCAGTACAATATATTTTTCCGTTAAACCCCTCATTTATCAAAAGAGGAATTTTTCCGCTGTGATCATTGTGAGCATGTGTAAGCACCATTGCATCGACATCGACGAGTTTTTTATCAATAGTGTCATTATATGCAGGAAGGCTGCCTTCTTCATAAAAATTACCGCAATCTATAATAACGGACTTATCATCGGTTTTGAGCAAAGCACAACTTCCGGAAACTCTCCCCGCTCCGCCGAAATATTCAACCGAAATTTCGGCATATAAGTTTCCCGTAAAAAATAAAAACAACAAAGATAAAATAACAGAAATTTTTTTCATTGTATTAGAATAAGCTCTATAATGTAAAATGTACAATGTACAACGTATAATTAACAACAACTGCAACGACGAAATCCTTCGCTTCGCTAAGGATGACAAGACGCTGGATTGCTACGCTCGACATAGTCTCGCTCGCAATGACGACACTATTACAATTAATAAATTATCAATTTTGGATTTTTAATTTTTTATGTCGTTTATTGTACATTATACATCATACATTGTACATTAAAAAATTGTAGAACAATTTTTATAAGAATTTATAGCTGATATCAAATCTTGCTAAATTTACTTCGTATTTATATGTTATACCATTGTGTGTGACAGGGTTTGTGAAAGAATGTGTCAATGTTAAACCCAATTTTAAAGCATCCGTAAACTGATATTCAGCACCGAGCATAAAATATTTCATATTATACATATCAAGATTTGTTAAGCCGTATTCTTCATCTTTGTACTGATCTTTTATTAAGTTAGGATCTGAGAAGAAACCGAGATGTAATGCCAATTTATCGGTTGCTCTGTATTCAGTACCGACTCTGTACTGAAATATATCATGGTATTTTACGGATGTCCAAGATGTTTTATTTTCAGATACTGCTGCAGCAAACGTAAAATTATCAAATAAATCATAAGAAAAACCGATTTCCCAAGTTAAAGGATAACAAACGTTTTCTCTAAATGCCGAATTCGAAGAATACGGTTCATTAGGCACATCAACATAAGAACCGCTTCTTAATACAAATGCCGTCGAGAGTTTTTCTATTGGTTTATACATTAAACCGACATTTCCCTGAAAACCGAAAGCACTTCTGTTATAATCTATACCTCCGGGTACAGGTACTGCAGCACCTTTTGCAACCAATTTATCTTGAAACTGAATTGCATCAAATCCCAAACCTACAGAGAATTTATCCGTAATTTTCTTTGCTAAAGATATATTATAAACCATATAACTTTGCTGTCCCTCAATTTTTTCGAAATAAGGATTGACAGGATCTACAACTTTACCTCCGCCTCCGCCGAGAACATAAACGCCTGCCGCTATAACCGTATCATAATAAAATTTTGTTGAAAATGCTACGAAAGGAACTGCCGCATTTGTTTGATATTTATCGCTGCCGTAATTGGATAAACTTTTTTCACTTGCAGTCACAGGATAGTCAATATAAAAGCAAGATAACATAACCTGAGTATCTTCCTGATATGCAAGACCTGCAGGGTTGTAATAGATTGCGGTTAAATCATCTGCAATAGCAACAAATGCCGTACCGTAACCGCTTGCTCTTGCACCAGGTGTGATAAAATGGCTTTTTGCATAAGACATCGTAGTAAGACCTGCAACCAACATCAACGTCAACAACATTTTAAATTTCATTTTTTAATTTTCTCCTTAAAAATTTGTGAAACAAATTTTTAGCTGAACAGCTGAAGAGCTGATAAGCTGATAAGTTTTCGGTACTTTATAACATAGATTCCCGACTACGACCTTCGGGACTGACAGAACGACAATTTATAACTAACGGCAACGGCAGAACTGAGAGATCCCGCATCAAATGCGGGATGACAGACAAACTATAACGACACTAGATTGCCACGCTCGACATAGTCTCGCTCGCAATGACGACACTCTTTTTTGTCTTCCCGGAATATTTTTGTCGGGAATATCGTCGTTTATTGTACATTATACATTGTACATTAAATTTGCTTTCAGCAATTTTTAGAATTGCATGTAGTGCAATATATCATGAGCAAGCTCGAGAGCATCTCTTCCCTGCTCGCCGGAAACCAAAGGTTTCTTACCTTCAATAACACAATTCAAAAAGTGTGTCAATTCATACGCCAAAGGCTCGCCCGTCTGCACTTTCGGCTTGATAACATCTATATCAAGCAGACTTTTTACGACGGAAACATTTGGTTTTTTCTGATATATTTTCAAACTTTTTCCCGCATAATCGACGGAAACATAACTGTCTTTTTGAAATATTCTTATTTTTCTGTATTTATCAATTGTTACTCTGCTGGTAGAAACATCCGCTACACAGCCGTTGGCGAACTTTATTCTGACCTTTGCAATATCTTCATGCTCGGAAAGAATTTTTGCACCGTATGCCTCAAAACTTACTACTTTACTTTTAACAAAATTTAAAAGCATATCCAAATCGTGTATCATTAAGTCGAGCACTACACCGATATGACTGGTTCTGGGATCATAAGGTCCGAGACGATTAACTTCTATAAATTTAGGCTCTTTTACATAAGGATATGCCGCGATAATTGCAGGATTAAATCTTTCAACATGACCAACCTGCAAAACGAGATTTTTATCTCTGGCAATTCTGATAAGTTCCGTTGACTGTTCGACGGTTTCGGTAAAAGGTTTCTCCACTAAACAATGTACGCCTGCCTCAAGCAATTGCTTGGCTATATCGTAATGATACGGGGTAGGAACAGAAATTACTGCCGCTTGAATTTTGCCGACAGCATCTTTTACGTCGGTAAAATTAACCGTATTGCATTTTTTTGCAATAGTTTCCCCTCTTTTTGCATCAGCATCAACCACGCCGATAAGTTCGGCATTTTCGTGCGTCGATAAAATTCTTGCATGATGCTGACCTAAAGAACCTACACCTATGACTGCAATTTTTATTTTACTCATTTTTTAAAACCTTTTATTACTTTAATGATTGTATCTATGTCTTTTGCCGATAACGACGGATGAACCGGCAAAGAAATAACCTCTTTTACCGCCTGTTCTGCAACAGGGCATAACCCTTTTTTATATCCTAACTTTTGATACAAAGGCTGTTTATAAACGACCTCCGGATAATGTATTCCGCAACCGATACCGTTATCCTTTAAATATTTCATAAACTTATCTCTTAAACCGTTCTTTACTCTGACGGTATATTGATGATAAACATGAGTATAATCTTTAGGTACAAAAGGTGTTTCAATAAAAGAAACATCTTTTAAACCGTCGGATAATTTCTTTGCATTGGCAATTCTCTGTTTCGTCCATTTTTCAATATTTTCGCTCTGCGCTATTCCCATTGCAGCAGCAATATTTGTAAGTCTGAAATTATAACCTAAAATATCGTGTTCATAATGGGCTGTTCTTCCGTGATTAATAAACTTTTTGGCAAGTTTATCCGTTTTGGAATTGTTTGTTAATACTATTCC
>CAJOJJ010000068.1 GCA_905234925.1 uncultured Endomicrobiia bacterium | reverse complement strand
AACCTGTTCCTGTTGTCGAGCCTGTTCCTGTTGTAGAACCTGTTCCTGTTGTCGAGCCTGTTCCTGTTGTCGAGCCTGTTCCTGTTGTCGAACCTGTTCCTGTTGTTGAACCGCCACCCAGTACGGAACCGGTATCAATTGTTGAACCTGTTCCTGTTGTCGAGCCTGCTCCTGCTGTCGAGCCTGCTCCTGCTGTCGAACCTGTTCCTGCTGTCGTACCGCCGCCGTTAATTACATCATCAGTTTTAATTCCGTCATCATCATCTTTACTTCTATTTCTATGCCCAAGAAATGCACCTATGGCACCAAGACCTATCATTCCTAAGAGCATATTTACTTCTTGCTGTTCTTCTTTTTTCTTTTTAAGCTGAAATGGGGTTAATGAACCATAAGATGCAGTTGAGCCTGTCTTTGCAGTTGAGCCTGTTACATTTGCAGAACCCGATTTTGCTGCAGACGTTGATTCTGGAGCATCATCCGACATTCTGACAAAATTTTCACCAATGTCATCTACTCCATACCCACTTCCAAATAAACTTCCGGAAGCAGCTGTTACTGTTTCATCAGTATACTCGGTAACTATATTATCAACTTCGGGTGCAAGTTTCTCAAGTGCACCTGCTTCATCAACTTCCTCTGATCCAGCCTCTTTACCCTGTAATTTTCCTAATTCTGTTTGTGAAAAATTAAACAGGTTATTGAGCTTCATATCATCACTCATTTGTTACACTCCTATTTTTTATACTACAATTCTGTTTTATCGACTAAAATAACAAAAACTTTAGAAAAAATTTTTTGTTCTTTTACATTACTTAATATAAATTGTTCTAAATTTATATGCAGTAAATGTTTGGGAAAAATAGTCAGGCTTCATTCCTGCTTTTATCTTTAAGGATGCCAAAAAATCTTTCTTTTCGGGAATTTGTTCCCAAACAACAGGTAAATATATAGACCTGAACTTACCGTCTTGTATAATTAATCCGTCTTCAAAAGGAACAATTTTATTAAGTAAATCTTCTTCATCTTTAAATTCAATTGGAACGGGAGTCGAAAGTAATGAAACAGACAGTGATAAATCTTTTACTTCATCTTTTGTAACAGGACTAAACCTTGGGTCTTTAAAAGCCGCATCTGAGGCATGATGAACGATGTCAATAATAAGCGGTTGATATGCACTCATTGAACCTATACATCCACGAAGTCTTCCGTTTTTTTCAAGAGTTACAAAACAAGCCCCGTATTCGTCCAAAACCTGCGGATATCTGTGCTGGGACGGTTTCCTGTCAAAACTTGATTCTATAACGGTTTTTGCTAAATCTAAAATAAAATTGCCATAGTATTCTTTTATATAATTATTTTTTTCACCTTCATATAAAAACCATGTTCCGTAACCTACAACACTTGACACATCTTTTGTTACAAATGCAGAGTTAATCATATCAACTCTAATCATAGAAAAATTGTTTTGTTTCGCAAAATTACAAAGTCCTATTATACCCATAATACCGCAGGCTTGCTCTCTCGTTACACCGTTAAAATCAGCTTTTTCTATCATTTGAGCGGTTACTAAATCGAGTTTTTTTGCTTCTTCATCATCAAGAAAATGACTTAAATCGGAAGAAATAACAAAACCGTTCTGCTTGTCAGCCCAGTAATCCTGTATTATTTTTGTAATTAAATCAGTAGACTGATTTGCAATTAAAATAGGAATAATTTTAACATTTCCTATAACCGATTGAATTATCGGAACTTGAATTTCTATTGAATGTTCCGGAGCAAGTGCCTCATCCTGATAGGCTGCTCCGTATTTTTCAATCAACTCTTTCGTTATTTCGGTATTGATTTCAATATTGCCGAGCGGAGTTTCCCACTCATCATAAGATGTAACTCCGATTCCGTCAAACCACTTTTTGTGAGCAGGCCCTAATATAAATATATTTTTTATGTCTTTATCAAGCTGGTTTATTCCTTCATAAGCCAGTCTTCCCGAATATATTAACCCTGCATGCGGCACTATGACTGCACGTGCTTTGTAATCTGAATTGTTGTAATTATCATTTTGGAATGACAAAATTTGTGCGGATAATTCAGCCGGATTTCCGCTGTAAAATGCATTTGCTACCGATGGTTTCTTTATCTTTTTCATAATTTTGTATTATAATATATTTTATGAAATTTAAAATGCATTTTTTAGATGATAAAATACAATGTTTGATTTGTCCCCGTAAATGTATTTTGAAAGAAGGACAAAGAGGTTTTTGCCACGTAAGAATTAATTTAAACGGTGATTTGGTATTGGAAACGTACGGTAAAAACACAGGGCTTTCCATTGACCCGATTGAGAAAAAACCTTTATATCACTTTTATCCCGCTTCGAAAGTTCTATCCTTTGGAACTTTTGGCTGTAATATGGGGTGTTTATTCTGCCAAAATTTTCACATGAGTAAATACAGAGGCGATATTTCCATATCCCAAAAAGCATCACCCGAAGATATTGTCCGAATTGCAAAACAATATAACTGTAAAAGTGTTGCTTTTACTTATAATGACCCTGATGTATTTTTTGAATATGCTATTGATACGGCAAAATTATGCCGTCAGGAAGGAATAAAAACGGTTGCGGTTACGGCAGGATACATAAATGAAGAACCTCGAAAAGAATTTTATAAATATATGGATGCCGCAAATATTGATTTAAAAGGATTCAGTGAAGAATTCTACAGAAAAAACTGCCTTGCTCATCTTGAACCCGTTTTAAATACAATAAAATATACGGTAAATGAAACACCCTGCCACATAGAACTCACAACTCTTTTAATAGAAGGCGAAAATGACTCTGAAACAATGCTTCAAAATGAATGCGAATGGATTATAAATAATATAGGGGACAATATTCCCCTGCATTTTAGCGGATTTTATCCAAGATATAAATTTAATGACAGAAAATCTACAACACTGCAAACCCTTCTAAAAGCAAGAGAAATTGCTCTTAATTTTGGTATAAAATATGTATATACGGGTAATTTTGAAACACCGGAAACTTCTTCCACATATTGCTCAAATTGCGGTAAAATAATAATTAAAAGAAACGGCTACAATATAACAGAATACAATATTTCAGGCAATAAATGCAGTTTTTGCGGTAAAGAATGCGACGGAGAATTTTAATTTATTTTCCGTTTTTAACTATTTTATACAAAACATTTAATCTTGAACCAAACTCAATATCATAAGCATTATACACTGCCATATCTTTTAGAAATTTCATAATTTCTCTTATATGCTGCGGTACGTGATTTAAACTTCTTTCATAGAAATCGGCTTCAATATCAAAAATAAGTTTATTTACTCCCAAATCACGTGCAAGAATAAATAAATCCAATGGTTCTTTTTTATTATCGTTTATCCCTTGTATAATATTATATTTTAATACTACGTTCTTTTTTGCAGGCATCTGGTACGTTAAATATCGTTTTATGTTATTTATTGCTATGTCAAATTTATTAATCCGCTTTATTCTGTGATAAATATACTGGCATCCTGCATCCATTGAAATTATAACTTTTGTTGTATCTTTTCCTATACCCTGAGCTATAGAGTCGCAAAATCTTTGTGCCGATGTGTTTACTTCTATATTTTTAAAATCATTGTTTAAAAAATAAAACATTATTTTATCAAATTCGGGATGCACACAAGCATCTCCGCATTCAAATATAATTTTTGTCTGTTTTGTTATTAAGTTTCTGTCCTTTAAATCTTTTACGGCAGGAAATACATCATAATGTCCGGCTTGAATTAAATCTTCTATCTTTGGATATTTACAATAATTACAATTAACATAACAAAAATGCCAGTTTCCTATATATAAATTTTGAATTGGCGGTTGATTTTTTCTGTTTTGCGAGTATTCTATAAATTTACAATTTCTACAGTTTTCCGGAGGATTTTCTTCTATTTCCTGCCTTTTTTTTTCCGTTTTATCAATATCAAACCAAATTCCGTCAAGATTTTCATC
The DNA here is from genome assembly GCA_905234925.1 of uncultured Endomicrobiia bacterium. GTDB lineage: Bacteria > Elusimicrobiota > Endomicrobiia > Endomicrobiales > Endomicrobiaceae > Ruminimicrobiellum. Next base: position 1,037 of record CAJOJJ010000068.1, on the reverse strand, counting down.
AGATATTCCGCAATCATAATAAGGACAAAACTTTACTCTGTTTTTACAGTCAAAGAATAAAGAACTTTTAATATGCTTACAAACACTGCAATCTGCTTTTTTATGAAATTTATCTAAAAAATCCGATAATATTTGTACCAAAATAAAAATCCTTACTTACTTTTTATCTAATCCGGTTTCGCACTTGCCGCCGTGTCAACCCCGCCGGCAATGTACTTACTTTTTAAAGTCGCTGCTCTCAAAAATTCACTCACTCCTCATTTCATTCGGCTTATCGTGAATTTTTGTTCGGACGTTCTTTCCCTGTCTGCCTTTAAATTATATGCACGTCCATAAAGCTCACAGCTGTCAATTTTATATTGTTTATAACAATCATATACAAAATCAAAAATTACATAAATATATTGAGGTATATTGTTTCTTCGAGCTTTAAACCAATTATCTTCAATATCAAATGCAATATGTTTTATGCCGACTTCATGTGTCTTTTGAAGCCAGTTTTTTACTTCTTTTAAACTGTCATTAACTCCCGGAATTAATACATATTTGGTTCTTATTAATCCGTTTTTTGCTTTTGCGTATTTTTTAAGATTTTCCCAAACTTTATCATAGCATTCAACTTGTTTTATTTCTTCATATACCTTTTTAGAACTTGAATCAACAGAAGTGATAAGGGTGATTTTCCCCATTCTTAATCCTTTTTCAATTGCAGGAGAATATTTTATTCCGTCAGAGTGTATTCTTATATTATAAACATCATAGTCTAACAGTAAATGAACAAGCTCCTCAAATTCTTTAAGAATAGTCGGTTCTCCCCCTCCAAAAGTAATGGTTGCTTTTTTTGAAAGTATTCCCTTGTCAATCATATCCTTCATTACAGGATATATGTTATATGTTTTGTTTGCATTAAAAAACTTTTTATCTTTTTCTGTATAACAATATATACAATTGCAGTTACAATGAGTAAAATGACCTATTAAAACTTCATCAATATAATTATCCTCATTCCACTCCTGTTCTTTTAAATAATAACATCC
>CAJOJJ010000067.1 GCA_905234925.1 uncultured Endomicrobiia bacterium | reverse complement strand
AATGCTATGAAAAACTCAAAATTTTTACGAAGTAAAAATTTGCTGAAAAGCTTAGAAGCTGAAGAGCTGAAAAGTTTGAACAACGAAAGACAAAAGAGGGAGAACAACGGTAACATAGATTCCGTGTCAGAACGTTACCGTTCGCACGGAATGACAGACGGAACGGAGAGATGCCCGACAAAGACACACGCGCAACATCTCGGGCATGACAGGCGTGCCGCTTTCACACTGGTAGAGTTGGTAATCACAATCGCCATCGTTATTATTCTGTCGGTAATTTCAGTACCGATTTACAGAGGGTATGTTAATAAGGCGAAATGGTCTGAAGGTTATGCACTTTTAGGGACAATCCTGTCAGCTCAAAAGGCATATTACAGTGAACACGGAAATTTTCTAAGGGCTATTGATAGTAGTGCTCCTATAGATTTTACGGATAATGAATTGATTTTAGGAATTGATGCAAGGGGAAATAAATATTTTACTAAATTTCATGTAGGAACAAATGAAGAAGAAGTTGTAAAAAGATATTTTAGAGCAGGGGTACAAATTCCGGCAGAATTAAAAAATAACGATACAAATTATATGTTGTATCTGCAGTATAATATATCAAGAGGAGCAAGTATTGTTGAGTCTCATGGAAGTGGTAATAATTTAGACTGGTCTTTGTTAAATTAATTTAATAATAAAATTATAGTTCTCTATTAACGTATAACCTTGATTTTTAAACAAGATACTCGTGGGGTTGCAACATAGCAGCAGCCCTGCTTTCAAATATTTATAAAATTAAAAATCTAAACTTTTTGAATTTGATAAAAAATTCTTAAGCCCTATAGTCATAATTCCGTTATCGTCATAATAGGGCTTTTTGAACCCTTTAACAATAATAATTTTTTTAAAAGAATCTTTTATGTTAAGCAGAGATTTTCTATCCTGTCGTCTTTTATATTCTATTTACTTTATCTTGAAATCCAGTTTGTCGTCTTTCGTGTAGTCTATTTCAACGCTGCTGCCCTCGGCAATTTTGCCCGAGATAATTTCCGAAGATAACGGATTTAAAATATAGTTCTGTAACGCTCTTTTTAAAGGCCTTGCACCGAATGCCGGCTCGTAACCTTTGTCGGCAATAAAATCTTTCGCTTTGTCGGTAAGCATAACGGAAATTTTCTTGTCGGCAAGCCTTTTCAAAATAGCTTTCATCTGAATATCAATTATTCTGCCGATATCCTGTTTTTCCAGTCTTCTGAATATTATTATCTCGTCAATTCTGTTTAAAAATTCCGGTTTAAAGTGTAAGTGCAGCTCGTCGTCAATTTTCTTTTTTATCTGTTCGTAATCGAAGTTTTCTTTAACGGGTTTCTTTTCCTTGTTTTTCTTCTCAAAACCTATTTTATCTTTATCAAAATTGAAACTGTCCTGAATATACTGCGAGCCGACATTTGACGTCATAACAATAACGGTATTTTTAAAATCTACCGTCCTTCCCTGACTGTCGGTAAGCCTGCCGTCGTCAAGCAGTTGTAACATTATATTAAACACGTCGGGATGAGCTTTCTCTATCTCGTCAAAAAGCACTACGGAATAAGGTCTTCTTCTAACGGCTTCCGTTAATTGTCCGCCGTCTTCAAAGCCCACATATCCCGGAGGCGCACCGATAAGTTTTGATACGGAATGTTTCTCCATATACTCGCTCATATCGATTCTGACGATATTTTTCTCGTCGTCAAAAAGGAAATCCGCCAGTGCCTTTGCAAGTTCCGTTTTACCCACGCCGGTAGGGCCTAAAAACATAAACGAACCCATAGGTTTGTTCGGGTCGGAAATTCCCGACCTTGAACGGCGCACAGCATTTGCTATTGCCGATACGGCATCGTTCTGTCCGATAACTCTCTCGTGCAAGCGGTCTTCCATATTAAGCAGTTTTTTCGTTTCGCCCTCAAGCATTTTTGATACGGGTATTCCCGTCCATTTACTGACAACTGCCGCTATATCGTCGTCGTCAACTTCTTCTTTCAACATTTTTTTATCTTTCTGCAATACCGAAAGTTTTTTATTTTCGTCGTCAAGCTCTTTTTGGATTTTAGGAATTTTTCCGTATCTTATCTCCGCTACCAGGTTCAAATCGCCTGCACGTTCGGCTTTCTGCTCGTCGGTTTTTAAACTCTCTATTTCTTTTTTCAGTTTCCTTATAGAAGATATGGCATCCTTTTCTTTCTGCCATTGCACTTTCATCTGTCCGGAAGAATTTTTCAGCTTTTCAATTTCGGATTCTATCTCGGCAAGTCTTTCCTTTGCGGAAGTGTCGGAATCTTTCTTTACGGCCTGTTTTTCTATTTCCAGCTGTCTTATTTTTCTTTCGACGGTATCAAGTTCCATAGGCATAGAATCTATTTCTATCCTCAGTTTGCTGGCTGCCTCATCTACCAAATCTATAGCTTTATCGGGCAGAAATCTGTCGGTAATGTACCTGTTACTTAAAGAAGCCGCCGCAACAAGTGCGGAATCTTTTATTTTTACACCGTGGTGAACTTCATACTTTTCTTTTATTCCTCTAAGTATCGCAACGGTATCTTCCACCGACGGTTCGCCCGTGTAAACCGTTTGAAATCTTCTTTCAAGAGCTTTGTCTTTTTCAATATATTTTCTGTATTCGTCAAGCGTGGTTGCACCGATAAGTTTCAGTTCGCCCCTTGCAAGAAGCGGCTTTAACATATTTCCCGCATCCATTGCACCTTCTGTTGCTCCTGCTCCCACTATCGTATGAATTTCGTCGATAAACAAAATTATTTTGCCCTGTGCAGCCTGTATTTCTTTAAGCACGGCTTTTAATCTGTCTTCAAATTCTCCTCTGAATTTTGCTCCGGCAATTAAAGAGCCTAAATCCAGCTCGATAACTTTCTTATCTTTCAGCGTCTCGGGAACATCGCCCGAAACTATTCTCTGTGCCAATCCCTCGACAATAGCTGTTTTACCTACGCCAGGCTCGCCGATAAGAACGGGGTTATTTTTGGTTCTTCTTGAAAGTACCTGTATGCTTCTTCTTATCTCTTCGTCTCTGCCGATAACCGGGTCAAGTTTACCTTTCTTGGCAAGAGCAGTTAAATCTTTACCGTATTTTTCAAGAGCCTGATACTTATCTTCGGGGTTTTGGTCTGTTACTCTGTTATTTCCTCTGATAGATACCAAAGAATTTAACACTTTTTCCTGCGTTATACCGTACTTATTCAGAATTTTCGTTACTTCCAAATCCGTAAAACTTATTATCGCAAGGAAAATATGTTCCGTTGACACATATTCGTCTTTCAAATCTTTGGCAATTTTTTCCGATACGGTAAAAATTTTGTTTAAGTCCGCATTAAGGTACGGCGTTGCACCCTGCACTTTCGGTTTTGCTTCAATCAGTTTTAAAACATCGTTTTCAATTAACGGTGTTAAGTCCTGCTCAACTGCAGACAGTTTTTTAATTATCGTGCTTACTATTCCCTGTTCCTGCTTGATTAAGGCATATAACAGATGCTCGGCACTTATTTCCTGATTGCCGTACTGAACAGCAATATCCTGCATATCTGCCAATGCTTCCTGTGATTTTATAGTGAATTTTGAGATATTCATTTTCTTTACCTCCTATTTTAGCACTCTTATTATCTAAGTGCTAATTATACCACAAGTTTACAAAAATGTCAAGGGGGTAAAATTTTTATAAAATGAATGTTTAAAGGATATATAGAGGAGAAAAACTTAAACTAAAATCTTTTCTAAAGTAATTTTTTGCGGAAGGAAACCTAAAGATTCATAAAATTTTTCTGCCTTGGGATTGCATTTCCATACATTTAACGTGATATTGTAAAATCCGTTAGTTTTTGCATAGTTAAGCACATATTCATAAAGCATTTTGCCTATATGCTTTCTTCTGTTTTGTTCGTCAACACAAATATCGTCTATATACAACGTTTTAATATCAGTCAAAACAGAATTTTCTTTTTCCTGTTTATGAATACAAAAAGCATGCCCTAAAATATTTTCGCTTTCATCAACACAAACAAAAATCGGCGCAGAATTATCTTTTACAAGCCGTTCAAGTTCTTTTTCATTATATTTCGTCACCGGGCCTTTAAAAATGTCCGGGCGTCCGCTGTGGTGTACCATATCAACCTGTACCAACAGCTTAAGTATTCCGGGAATATCTTTTATATTTGCTCTTCTTATTTTCATTTCTATTTCTCTCTTTATTCTATTTCGGCTTATTATACTAAAAAATGAAAAAAGGAGCAAACAAAAGTAGGATTTATTTATAAAAATAAATTTAAAACTGCAATGACTTTTGCTTTTTCTTCAGTGGAAAGTTTTTTCGTTATCTGTTGAAATTTCTTATCAATATCTTTGTCATTTTTTATTTCCATATTATTAAACAACGCAAAAAAATCCACATTTAAACCTTTAGCAATTCTCATAAAAGATTCTATCGTGGCGGCTGTTTTTCCCGTCTCAATTCTTGCAAGAAAGGAATAATTCATATTGATGTTGAAACTTAATTCTTCAAGGGTTAAATTTTTTGCTTTTCTGATACTTCTTACTCTTTGTCCTATGGTTTTATATATTTTCTCAAGTTCTTTCATAATTCCCTCCGTATAATATAATATCAAGTTTTTAATAACATTAATATTTCTTATTAAGAAATAAAATATTGACTAATAGGAAATAATATGTTATAATATTTGAAAGATAATTAATGTTTTTTTAAATTTTTAAGACGATAAAAGATGATGTTGTAACGGCAGTGCAGAATAAACGGCAAACAACAAAACAGCGATTTTTCAGCTGAACAGCTGAGAAGCTGAAAAGCTGATAGTTTAAGGTATTTTTATACCATAGATTCCCGCCCAACTGCCCTGCGGGAATGACAGACAAAACAGCAATGTACAGTAAAAGAAAATTTATAAAAATGGATTCTGAATCAAGTTCAGGATGACAAGGAGAGAAAATTATGAAAAGATTAAACAGCAAAAGACACCGGATTGCCACGCCGATTTCTTCGAGATGGTTTTACCTTAGTAGAGTTGGTTATCACTATTGCAATTGTGATTATCTTGTCGGTAATTTCTGTGCCGATTTACAGAGGTTATGTTGATAAGGCGAAAATGTCGGAAGGTTACGCACTGCTTGGATTGATAAAGTCAGCACAAGAAAATTATTATTCCGAATATGGTATTTTTTTGGATGATGATAGTAGTACAGGAGGAAATGAGAGATTTACTTGTAATGAAGAAATTTTAGGAATAAATACCAGAACTAATAAGTATTATACAGCATTTAATGTTAACAAGGCTAACAATGTGGCTCCTAATCCTTTATTAAGAGAGGGTTTTTTGGCCATAATACAAGGTAATGATATGAAAAGTTTAACAATGAGATATAGTAGAATAGATGGAGTTACAGTTTATTAGTAAAGTAATATTTTACGGAATACAACAAGTATTCCTGACGGGGAACAGGGGTAAAACATAGCATTACCCCTGTTTTTGATAATAAAAAAGGGGGGCTACTATGTCACACCCCCAATACTTTTTATTATATATTAATAGTGGTTCCCTCATCCCAAGATCTATTAGACATTTTCATTGTAACCCCTGTAGTTAAATTGTATTTTAAGTGAAGACTGGAAATATTAGTATTTCTCATTTCTTCCGGAATAAGTACTGCTAACCAAAATTCAATTTTTTCATCAAATATTGAGCCTGTGGCTGTTGTAAATTTAAAGTTAGAAAAATACTTATTACCTCTTGCATCAACATTCATTACAGGATTAAATCCGGTCCAATCTCCTTTTCTATAAAAATTTCCGTATTCGCTATAATAGGCTTTTTGTGAAGAAAGCATTGTTCCCAATAAAGCATAGGCTTCAGAAAATCTTGCTTTTTCGACATATCCCCTGTAAATTGGTACGGAAATAACTGACAGGATAATAACGATGGCTATTGTGATTACCAACTCTACCAGTGTGAAAGCGGCACGGCTAAGAGGTGTTTTGTTAACATTAACAGAACAAACAGCAGATCTCTCGTCGCTTCGCTCACTCGAGATGACAGGAATGTCTATTTCGGGAATGACAGACGAGTGTCCGTCATTGCGAGCCGACTTTGTCGGGCATCTCTCCGTTCCGTCTGTCATTCCGTGCGAACGGTAACGTTCTGACACGGAATCTATGTTACCGTTGTCCTTCCTTTCTTGTCTTTC
>CAJOJJ010000066.1:5471-7339 GCA_905234925.1 uncultured Endomicrobiia bacterium | reverse complement strand
ATCTTTTTTATCAAGCCATTGCTATGTTACAGCTCGCTCGGCTTTTGTGATTTTTAGTATATATTTTATAGAAAAAAGTATTTTTATTATCTAAAATTAGCTATGATTAGCTTATATTTGCTTGCAAACTAATTATAACAAAAGAAATGATATAAGTCAAGAGTTTTTTGTGGAAATATATTTATGAAAGATAATTTTTCGAAAAGTTTATTAAAATTATTGAGTGAAAGAAATTTATCTCAAAAAGAATTGGCTACCAACCTAAATACAAAAGAATCTGTTATCAGCCATTGGATTACACAAAAAACTGAACCTTCTATAAAATCTATTGGTAAACTGGCAAAGTATTTTAATGTGCCGGTTTCTTATTTTTATGGAGAGGAAACAACCGAAAACGGGAATAAAAAAGATTTGATTGACCAATTGAAAAGCAAAAACAGAGAAATAGAAATACTTAAAAAAGAAATTGCCCTGCGTGACAGGGAAATAGCATTCCTAAAAACACAGCTTTCAAGATAGAAATATTTCAAAAATTTAAAAGATATTGCACATCCTGAAGAACATGAAAAAGAAATAGCTAAAATTTTAAACAAATACGGTAAGAATGTTGAATTTTTGATTCCTGTAGAAGCTAAGTATGCTAAAACTCCTGATGTAAAAATAGATGGACAATTATGGGAAATAAAATCACCTGAGGGAAAAAGCAATAGAACTATTGAAAATAATTTAAGATGTGCTTTAAAACAGTCAACAAATATTATTGTTGATTTGAGAAGAATAAAAGTTGATGAAAAAAAAGCTATAAATCAAATAAAAAAACAATTTGTTTATTCTAAAAGTATCAGAAAAATAGTTATTATAAAAAAGAATTCTAAAGTTCTTGACATTTTAAGATAAATATTTTATAATAATTCATGTACGAGGGATTGACCACTGCTGGATAGCGGAGGTCACCCCTCGTTTTTTAGTGTATGGAGAAGATAACGATGAAAAGGCAACGGAAAACGACACTAGATCTCCACCAAAAGACAATGTACAATGTACAATAAACGACAACGACAATGAACGACAATTAAAGACATTGTCGGCTCGCGATGACGAACTAAGAGGTGTTTTATAACATGGATTGCGGATCAAGTCCGCAATGACAACCTATCAAAAAGTGCAAAAATATCAATTGCACTTTTTGAGCGACTAGAAAGATTTTAGGCGAAATGAAGAAACGCAAGAACGAAGTGTAAAACAACAAGATTCCCGACTGAAACACTCGATGATTAAGATTTTTTTGAATAGATAAAAGAATACACTTTATCGACGAAATATTTTGAATTTAGACAAGGCGACAGCGAGCCGAAGTTTACATTGAAAAGTAAATGAGGCTCGCTGCAACGCAGTATAAATTCAAAAGATGATGTCGAAATTTCTATCTATTCCCACTCTATAGTCGCCGGTGGTTTCTGTGATATATCGTAAACAACCCTGTTTGCTCCCTTAACTTCATTAATAATTCTGGAAGAAATTTTCCCCAAAAGATCATAAGGAAGCTTTACCCAGTCTGCGGTCATTGCATCAACGGAATTGACTGCTCTGATAACTATTGTATATTCGTAAGTTCTTTGGTCGCCCATAACACCTACCGTCTTTACGGGAAGAATGATTGCAAACGACTGCCAAATTTTTTCGTATAAACCGGCTTTTCTTATTTCGTAGTCAACAATAGCATCAGCTTCTTTAACTATTCTTAACTTTTCTTCGGTTATTTCACCGAGAGTTCTGATAGCAAGTCCCGGTCCCGGGAAAGGCTGTCTGTCGATAATTTCATCGGGGATATTCAGCTCTCTGCCGAGTTCGCGAACTTCGTCCTTGAA
>CAJOJJ010000066.1:0-5319 GCA_905234925.1 uncultured Endomicrobiia bacterium | reverse complement strand
TTTCTTAGATTCTTTTTCAAAAACTTCTATAAAAGTATGCCCGATAATTTTTCTTTTCTGTTCGGGATCGGTAACGCCTTTAAGTTTATTTAAAAACAATTTCTTTGCATCAACTATTATTAAATTTTTACCGAACTTTTTACCGAAAATTTTTCTTACACGTTCTGTTTCGCCGAGTTTCTGCAAACCGTGGTCAACATATACACTGAAAAGCTGTTTACCTATAGCTTTGTGCATCATTATCGCAGCTACCGAAGAATCTACTCCGCCGGACAATGCACAAAGAACTTTACTTTTGCCGACCTGTTTTTTGATTCTTGAAATTTCGTCTTTGATATAGTTTTTCATCGTCCAGTCTTTTTTAACTTTGCAAACTTTGAAAAGAAAATTATCTAAAATTTGTTTACCGAAAGGAGAATGGTGTACTTCCGGATGGAACTGTACGCCGTAAATTGTGCCGTTGTTGTTTACGATTGCAGCATTGGGGCAATTTTTGGAACTTGCAACTATTTTAAAGTTTTTGGGAAGTTTTGTTAATTTGTCGCCGTGGCTCATCCAAACGGGCATTTTGTTTTTTAACCCTGCAAAAAGGAGAGATTTTGATTTTATTACTATATCTGCAAGCCCGTATTCTCTTTCTTTTGAATGTTGAACCTTTCCGCCTAAATGATGAGCTATCAACTGCATACCATAGCAGATACCGAGAACGGGAACATTCATATTCCATACTTTTTCATCGGGATGCGGGGCATCTTTTGCATATACACTGTTAGGTCCGCCGGAAAGTATTATTGCTTCGACGGTATCAAGATTTTCAATCTCGTCAAGTTTTTTATTTCCCGGAAAGATTTCGCAATATACATGAGATTCTCTTATTTTTCTGGCAATTACTTGAGTGTATTGAGAACCGAAATCAAGAATTAAAATCATACTATGATACCTCTCCTTATAACTTTACTGACAGTTTTTTTATTTATATCAATTTTTACCTTTTTACTAAATAGAGCTGAGAAGCTGAGAAAGCTGAGGACGAAGTTGCCTTGCAACTTCTTTGTTGAGAGTTTAATGTACTTTTATAACATAGATTCCCGACTACAACACTCGGGAATGACACCGCTACGCGGTACTTTTCAAAAATTGCAAAGCAATTTTTAGGAGGCTGAAAGAGTCGATATAAATCTCTTTATTTCTTCAGCTTTATTTGTTTTTTCCCACGGGAAATCTTCGCGACCGAAATGTCCGTAAGCTGCAGTCTTGGTAAATATCGGTTTTCTTAAACCTAAATAGTCAATTATTCCCTTAGGTGTCAACGGAAAAACTTTTCTAACAATAGGTTCCAAAACATTTCCCGGAACTTTTCCGGAATGGTGCGTATCAACCATAACGGAAACAGGCTCTGCCACGCCTATTGCATAAGCCAGTTGAACGGTACATTTATCGGCAATACCGCTTGCAACAATATTCTTGGCAATATGTCTTGCCATATAGCACGCACTTCTGTCAACTTTGGTAGAATCTTTCCCGGAGAAAGCTCCGCCGCCGTGTGCAGCAAAACCGCCGTATGTATCTACTATAATTTTTCTGCCGGTTAAACCTGTGTCTGCCTGAGGTCCGCCTATTAAAAATATTCCCGTAGGATTAATATAAATTTTTGTTTTGCTGTCGATATATTTTCCGACGACAGGTTTTATTATTTTATTAAAAATTTCTTCTTTTGCTTTTTTAGTAATATTTTTTCCTGCTTTATCAAGTACGGCATCGGTATGCTGAGTGGAAAGAACAACGGTATCCACTCTGTAAGGTCTCCAATCTCTGTATTCAACGGTAACTTGAGTTTTTCCGTCGGGGCCTAAATATTTTAAAATATTTTTCTTTCTTACTTCGGAAAGCTTTAATGCCAGTTTATGTGCCAGCATTATAGGCAAAGGCATCAATTCTTTGGTTTCTTTGCAGGCAAAACCTATCATTAAGCCTTGATCCCCTGCTCCGCCGGTATCGACACCTCTTGCTATATCGGGCGACTGTGTATTAACCGTATCAATTATTGCACAACTTTTATAATCAAACCCGTATTTTGCATCGGTATATCCTATATTTTTTAAAGCCTGTTTTATAATTTCTCTTTTATTAATTTGTGCCGTAGTGGAAATTTCTCCGCCGAGAACCAACAGCCCGTTGGAAACAAAAGTTTCGCAGGCTACTCTTGCTTTTTCGTCCTGTTTTAAAATTGCATCAAGAATACTGTCGGAAACTATGTCGCAAACTTTATCGGGATGACCTTCCGTTACTGATTCCGACGTAAAAAACCAACCACGCTTACTATTTTCGTTCTTCATAATACTGTCCTTATATTTTAATAATTTACTTTATGTTAAACAACAGGCCGTTGTAGACGGATAAGCGGCCGGGAACATTCGTTCCTATGATACTGGAATAAAGCCTTGCATTTTTACCGATACCGACACCGTTCCAAATTATAGAATCTTTTATTACGGCATCATCTTGTATTTTAACATTATCCCCTATAACCGTTCCGTTATCTACAACAACATTTTTACCTATAACAACATTTTTACCTATTAAAGACTTGCCTATAAATTTTACGCTTTTGTCTATTTTGCAGTTCGTATCGGCAAAACATTCCGTATTTCTGATTCTTTTTCCGCCCATATTTGTAACGAATTTTCCGAAAAGTGCATCATGTACGCCTTTTTTATATTCGTCGATATTTCCTATATCCGTCCAATAACCGTTCATTACATAAGCAAAAATCGGTTTCTTTAATTTTAAAAGTCTCGGCCATAAATTTTTGCCGAAGTCATAAAAGCCGTCGGGAATATATCTGAAAATTTCCGGTTCAAAAATATAAATTCCCGTATTTACCGTATCGGAAAATATCGAACCCCAAGTAGGCTTTTCTACAAACTTTATTATCTTATCGAACCTATCGGTTAAAGTAATACCGTAAGCAAATTTTGTTTCAATGCTTTTCAAAACCATCGTAGCTAAAGATTTTTTCTTCTTATGAAATGCAATTGCTGAAGTTAAATCCACGTCGGTAATCCCGTCGCCGGACATCACTACAAAAGTCTCTTTATCAAAATATTTCTTGCATTTTTTCAGTCCGCCTGCAGTACCGAGCAAAGTTTCTTCGTAAGAATAATTTATATCAACGCCGAAGTTTTTGCCGTCGCCGAAATAATCGGTAATCATTTTAGGCAAAGTATGTAAATTCATAACAATAGAATTTATGTTATGTTTTTTTAAATTATTTATTGTATGCTCTATTACCGGTTTATTGAGCAAAGGAATCATCGGTTTAGGACGCTCGTAAGTGAGCGGACGAAGACGAGTTCCTGCTCCGGCTGCGAGAATGAAAGCTTTCATTATTTTCCTTTTCCTTAAATTTTAATATAAACTTAAAATCAGAAACCTTTTCAACTTCTTGAGCTGAAAAGCTGATAAGCTGAGGAGTTTTATGCAATTTTTCAACAAACTTTTCAGCTGTTCAGCTGAGGGAACGAAGTTCCCGACTCAGCTAAGAAATTGCAAAGCAATTTCGGTCTCAGCTATAATAAAAAATCTTTTCAAGATTTTTTATTATATCATTTACAGATGAACAATACAAGGTTTTCGATGGCGGATTTTTCGTCCGTCTTGCCTGTTTTCAACGCAATATCCGTCTTTAAAATTTCGTTCATACTCTTTTTTAAATGAGCAAGACTGTATTTTCTTAAATTATTATAATATTTGTCCTGAAAAAAAGAATAAACTCTTATATAGTTTAATGCATCCTGCGAACTGTAGCCTTTTTCTTCCATTAAACTTTTTGCCGTCAAGAGCTTTCTTACTGCGGAAGATACTGCCGATAAAAGGGCAATGGCTTTTTCCCCCGCCTGCATCATTTTTTCTATAATAAAAAGGCTGTACTGTAAATTCTTTTCTTCTATGGCATTGGTCAGCATAAAAATATTTATCTCTTTAGTAAAACCGCTGATTTTAACAAAGTCATCCGTTGTAACTTCAGTTTTATCTTTTCCGAGATAAAGACATATTTTTTCTATTTCACCCGCGATATTTTGTAAATCCAAACCTGTATCGTTAATAATCTGTGTAATAACATCATAATCTGCTTTTTTGCCGCGAACGGAAAATTCTTCCTGAATGAATGCACGCACGTCTTTTTCGTACATTTTCTTGCAGTCAACACAGACACAATTGTCGGCTTTTTCACATAAGGAAATTAAATCTTTTCTCTTTGAAGTTGAATTTTTTGTTTTCTCGGGGAACAATATTATAAAACAGGTCGTATCTACCGGATTTTCTATAAGTCTTGTTATTTTTTTAAAATCGTCGTTTTTTAATTTGTTCGCCTGCTTTAGAACAACCAGTCTTTTGTCGATAAGGAACGGCAGTGTTTCTACAGCATTTGCGATATCGTCGCCTGTTGTTTCTGTTGCCTGTAAAATATCTCTGTTTAAGTCATCCGACGGAACTATTTTTTCTATTCTTTTTAAATTATCTTCCAAAAGAAAAGTCTCTTCCCCTGCCAGAAAATAGACAGGAGCAAGCTTCTTGGCATTTAAAGTTTTTTTAAACATATAGTTGGTTAAAAATTTCATTGTGCCTCTATTGTATTTTTGCTTCGCAAAAATTATTGACTTTTTTATTTTTTTAAGTTATACTATTTCCAAGATCTTGAAGACACACCATTTGTAGGGTGTCCACCTTTAAGATCTTTTATTTTCTTCCAAGTCGTAAAAAAGATTTCCCTTATAATCTTCCCCTATTGTAATATATACAAAATACTCTTTGTTTTTTCTTTCTTTTTTGTTATATATAAAAATTTTATTTGTAAAATAATGAAATTTAAATATTTGATCCTTTCTTTTTTTATACGGATCTAATGTTTTTTCATATTTAGATGTTTTTAGTACATCTAATAATTTAGGAATTATCAACAATTTCCTCTCATCAGAACTAAAACTTTTATATTTATCTCTAGAATTTCTTGATATTCTTATATTTTTATATTTTCCAATATCAACAGGATGTCCCTGAATATTATCTGCAAAATATTTTATTGCAATTTCTCGTAATTCCTCTATACTTTTATAATCACCAAAATATTTTTTAATTTCATCTTCACTTATATTTATTATATTTTCTGTTTTATAAAATTGAACATCTTCAAAAATTTTCGGCACACTTTGCTTTAAATTTTTATCATCAAATAATGCGTAAAATTCTTCTCTATTAGTTGCAACACCTAAAAATATTATCTTGTTTTCATTCATTGTTTTAACCGTATAAATTATA
>CAJOJJ010000065.1 GCA_905234925.1 uncultured Endomicrobiia bacterium | reverse complement strand
AAGATACTTGTACATCGCAGCTTATGAGAAAGAAATAAAAATTGCCGAAGGCAATTTTAGCTTATAAGCTTATAAGCTGAAAAGCTGAATAGTTGAATAGTTGAAAACAACAGGTTATAAGCTTATAAGATTATAAGTTTAACGACAACGACAAACGACAAAGCAATCTACAGCACGCAGTGCTGCCATTCCCGCAGAGCAGTTGGGCGGGAATCTATGTTATAAAAATACCGAAAACTTATCAGCTCCTCAGCTGAGCGGATAAAGTCCGCGGCTCAGCTTCTCAGCTAATAACAGTAGTAAAAATAAATAAAAAAGGAGAAAGTAATGAAGAAGTTAGTAGCAATGCTATTTTTAGCATCAGTAGTAACATTGGGAGTATCAAACTCCTATGCAGCAGAAAATTTCTTGGACGGTCTTACAATCGGCGGAGGAGTTACGTTAGTTTTGCAGAATTTACAGAATGCAAATTCTGTTCCTAACCCTGGAATAGACGACGAAAATAAAACTCCTACAATGGGTCAGTATTCCGTAGATTTGGAAATTGAAAAGAAGTTTGACGAAAACAATGTTGCATTTTTTCACTTGGAAACAGGTAAAGGTGATTTGAACCAGTATTTGGATTCTGTCGCAGGTATCAACAGAGATGCCGACGACAGCGGAGTAGTAGCTGTAACCGAGGCATGGTTCGAACATAAATTTTCTGATATTTTTTCATTGAGTGCCGGTGTGTTGGATCCGACAACAGCAGTAGATGATAACGCATATGCAAATGATGAAACATCTCAGTTTATCGGTAAAATGTTCAGAAATGCTGCGAACATCGGTTTTTCGGATAATAAATTCGGTGTAAAAGCAACTTATGAAACGGATTATGTTGATTTGGCTGCTCAGTATATTGATGCAAGCGAAGATTCTAACGGCAGTTCTGCAGATATTACCAGAAACGCTTTTGCTTCCGCACAGGTTAACTTCAAACCGGGATTGATTTCCGATATGGACGGAAATTACAGAATTTATGGTTGGACAAATACCAACGATTACGGAAAAATTGACGGAACAGGCAAAGGCAAAGAAAAAGATTACGGTTTCGGCGTCAGCTTGGATCAGCAGCTTTCCAATGTTTTCGGTTTATTCGGCAGATACAGCTGGGAAAGAGGAAATATAGGAAAAGATATCGGCGGAGCTGATGAAGAAATAGTTGCTGCCGAACATGTTTGGAGTGTAGGTCTTCAGGCAAATGTTAAAGGTATCGGTGACGAAGATGTTGTAGCAATTGCTTACGGTCAGATAATGCCTTCAAAAGATTACAAAGATTATGTAAATAAAGATGCAAAATCTGAAAATCATTTGGAAGTATATTACAGCTGGAACATTGCAGATTATTTATCAATCAGCCCGGATTTCCAAATGGTAGAAAATCCTTATTATGACAACGATGCAGATACTGCGTATGTAGGAACGTTGAGAATGCAAATCTCTTTTTAGCTTAAAGGGTGAAAAGGTGAAGAGGTGAATGGTTTGAACGACAGGTTATAAGATTATAAGTTTAACGACAAAAAACTAATAAATTATAAAACAAACTAATAACCTTATAACCTAATAAACTTATAAACTATAATGATAAAGGAATAAGCCCCTTTGTTTCATTAATAATAAATCTCTGTTGTCCTCCATGCAACAGAGATTTTCATTTTTTTTATCGTTAATTATACATTGTACATTATAAATTGTCGTTTCCAATCATCCAATCCTCAAATCCTCTGCCGTTTTGTTCTTGACAAATCATATCAAAAAGATATAAACTGTTTGCCGTGATATTTAATATCACAAAACCTAAAACATGGAGGTAGTTAGAAAAATGAAGAAAAGTTTGTTGGCAATGTTGTTCGCAGTAGCATTGGCAGTACCTGCAATGGCAGAAGGTATGTGGATTGGCGGTTCGGCAAGTTATGAGAACACCAATGTAAAAGACGGAGATTCTGTTACCGCTTGGGAAATTGCTCCTGAATTCGGTATGAATTTGAGCGAAAAATGGGATATCGGTATAGCAGCTTCTTATGGCTCTGAACGTGTTAAAGAAAAGGAAGTTACAGGCTCGACAATTAATGGCGATGCAAAATCATACAGTATTGCTCCGTTTGCAAGATACAAATTGATGTCAATCGGTGACTTCAGTCTTTATGCAAAAGGCAGCGTATTCTATGAAAATACAAAGTACACTTCTACAGGCAGCAAAGATGTAAAAGTTGATTCCTATGGAATTGAAGTTGTTCCTGTTGTAGAATATGCAATCAATGATGCATGGTCTATCAGCTGCATACTTAACTTCGCATCTCTCGGATATACACATGACAAATCTGATATGGCAGGAGATCCTAAAGCAGATTCTTTCGGTTTCAAAGTAAACGGCGGTTCTGTTATCAATGTTGGTGTAGCATATCACTTCTAATAACCGATTTAAAATACAAAAGAGCAGAAGAGTTTTCTTCTGCTCTTTTTTTCTTTGCATTTTTTCTCATTTTATATATAATATTATCCTTATGGTAAATATATTGGTATTTTTTTACAACTGTTTAATGTTAATATTTTTGTTTCCTATTCTTTTGGGAATATTTCTTTCGGGGAAGAAAAACAGACAGGAATTTCTGTACAAAATTTCCGAAAGACTTTCTTTTTGGCACGTTCCGGCTCTTGACAAAAACAAAAAAACCGTTTGGATACACTGTGCATCTTTAGGGGAAGCCCGTGCATTAGAACCAATAATACCGCACTTGCAGGAGTACAATATAATAGTTTCCGTAATTACAAAATCCGCAAGAGAATATATCGCAAAAATTAAAGGTGTTTCTTATTACGCACTTATGCCAGTTGATATTTATCCGTTTATTGCCAAACAGTTAAATAAAATTAAGCCCGATATTCTTGTTCTTATAGAAACGGAATTTTGGCCGAGTATGATAACCTGTGCCAATAAAATCGGTACAAAAATTATTACCGTCAACGGCAGAATATCAAAAAATGCTTTTCCTTATTATAAATTAACTAAATTTTTCTGGAAGCCTTTTTTAAATCTTTTATCATTTATTTCCGTCAGAAACGAGCAGGACTACGAGAGATTTAACGCACTGATAGAAAATAAACAGAAACTGAAAATTACCGGCAACATAAAGTATGACAGAGATTGGACACACGAGAGAATGGAAAAAAGAGATTTATTTTTTGTTCCGGAAGATTTAATATTTACGGCGGGCAGCACAAGAGAAGGCGAAGAAAATATAATAATAAACGTTTATAAAGAGCTGAAAGAAAAATATAAAAATTTAAAACTTGTTATTGCTCCGCGCCATATTTCCAGAGTAAAAGAAATTGTAAAACTTGCAGAAAAAAGCGGATTGAAAATCGATTTATTTTCACGGCTTTCACAAAACGAAAAAGATGTTATTGTTGTTGATGTTTTCGGGAAACTTCAGGCAATTTATTCCGTGTCGGATGTAGTTTTTGTCGGAGGTTCTCTTGTAAATAAAGGCGGACAGAACCCCATAGAGGCTGCAGCTTATTCAAAGCCCGTAATTTTTGGTAATTATATGTTTAATTTTGAAAGCGAATCCGCTTGCTTAAAAAATAACGGTGCTTTTGAAGTTAAAGATGAAAATGAATTTAAAGAAGTACTAATAAGGCTTTTATCCGATGAGAAATTGAGAAAAGAAACAGGAATAAAAGCTGCAAAAGTTGTAGAAACACAAAAAGGTGCAGTGGAAAAGAACATTGAGATAATCAAAAATGAATAAAAATGAAATTATAGAATATCTAAATAATGCATCAAAACCTAAAATATTAATTGTTCAGCCAAGCAGAATGGGCGATATTATTTTTGCTCTTCCTGCAGTAGTTGAAATAAAGAAAAAGTATCCTCACGCACATATCAGCTGGATAGCCGATGAACGATGTGCCGATATAATCAAAGACAATTCTTTAATAGATAATTTAATAGTTTTTGACAGAAGAGCTATTTCTCTTTCTTATATAAGAAAAATGAAGAAAATTCTTCGTGCAGAAAAATTTGACCTCAGCATAGATTTTCACGGGCTTTTTAAGTCTGCCGCTATAGTAATGATGGCAGGAGCGAAAATAAAACTTGCTTCGTCTTCTACAAACGGTATGCGTGAACTTTCTTGGCTGTTTTCAAAAGAAATAAAGCCCGATAATGTGATATCTCACTGTATAGAAAGGCATTTGGCGGTTGCAAAGTATTTAGGTTGTGATTTTGACGTAAATAATTTAGATTTTCACTTGGAAATTAAAGATAATTTTATTGCCGAAGTAAAAGAAATATTGAAAAAAGAAAATGTTGATTTGAGCAAAAAAATCGTTTTGGTTCATCCCGGCGGAGGATGGATTTCCCGCCGTTGGCAGAGCGAAAAATTTGCAAAAACTATCGATTTAATAAACAAAAATTACGATGTTAATGTTATGCTTATCGGCGGCAAGGAAGGCGGTGCCAGCGAGAAAGGACTTGATGAAGAAATCATCGCAATGCTTGAAACAAAAAAGATAGTAAATCTTACGGGCAAACTGACATTGAAACAATTGATGGCTTTATTTACTATGGCAAACTTATTTTTAGCCAATGAAGCCGGACCAATGCATATAGCAACAGCACTAAAAGTTCCCGCAATTGCAATATTAGGCCCTACCGATGCCAAAAGAACAGGTCCTTTTAAGGGCAACACTACCGTAGTTCAAAAAAAAGTTCCATGCCAGCCCTGCAGAAACAGAACCTGTACAAAAGTTGACTGCATGAAACTCATTTCCGTCGAAGAAATCTTCGAACTGATTTCTGAGAAAATTTAAAGATTATTTATAAAAAATCTTGACAAGGTAGGGTTTTTCGGTTATAATAAAATAGCATTGAAGTTGTAGTTTATTTTAGCAGTTTTTATTACTTAATATTGAATGTTTTTGGATCTTCTACGGAAGGTAGAAGACCGCTTTTGTGAAAGCAAAAGAGGTACGACCTCCAAAAACAGTCGACTGAATATTTGTAAAAATAAATCAAAGGCTATGTTGATTTATTCTTATAATTTTATCTTTCGCACCTTTGTGTGCGAAAGGCAGCGACTGTATGTGTCGGGGTCGTACCGCATATACGGTCGCTTTTATATTTGCCTACACAAAACACACCCCTTTCGTACTTTTCCAAAAAGATAAAGATAGCTGAGGAGCTGAGAAGGTGATAAGCTGAGAAGTTTAAGGTAAAATTTTGTTTTGCAAAATTTTCTGTTAAAAATAAATACCGAAAACTTATCAGCCTATCAGCTAAGAAAAAC
>CAJOJJ010000064.1 GCA_905234925.1 uncultured Endomicrobiia bacterium | reverse complement strand
TGCGGTACCGGCGGGCAGGGAATTTTGACCGCTGCGGAAATTGTGGCGCTTGCTGCAATGTACGACGGACACCATGTAAAAAAATCCGAAGTTCACGGCATGGCGCAAAGAGGCGGTTCCGTAGAATCTCACGTAAGAATAGGTAAAGAAGTTTTCTCGCCGATAATTGAAGCGGGACAAGTGGACTATCTCCTTTCGTTTGATAAAGGCGAACATGAAAGAATGGCGGAATTGCTTAAAAAAGACGGAACGGATTTGTACGAAGATTTCGTTAAAGGTCAGAAGAAAATAACAAATCCTAAATTTTTAAATATTTATATGCTCGGCGTGTTGTCTAAATATTTGGATATTTCCGAAGAGAGTTGGCAGGAAGCGTTGAGACATACAATCAAGCCGCAGTTCTTGGATAAAAACCTGGAAATTTTTGCCGAAGCAAAAAAATAAATGAAAAAATTTTTGTACTTTTTGCCGTTTTTTGTTTTTTTGGTTTCCTGTGCTAAAAAGATAACCGTTCCGAGCAGTTTTGACTATAAAGAAATTTTTGCGTCGGAATATGTTTTGGCATCTTGGCAGAAAATTACCGATAACAACTCTCCGATACACATTTATATTGAGGGAGACGGAAACGCTTTCAACAGTTACGGATATCCTACCGACAACCCCACCCCTAAAGGAACTTTTTTAAGGGAACTTGCTTTCAACGACGAATGCAAAAATGTTGCTTACATTGCCCGCCCCGGACAGTTTGTAAAAAATCAAAATAAAAATCAAACGGACTGGACTACAAGCAGGTTTTCGGAAAAAATCGTTAATTCCGTTTCGCAGGCCGTAAAAGAAATTGCAGGGAAAAGACCTGTCGTGCTGATAGGGTATTCAGGCGGGGCGTTGCTTTCCGGGCTGGTTATAAGCAGAAACCCGGATTTAAAAATAGTAAAATGGGTAACGATAGCAGGCGTATTAAACCATAAAAAATGGACTGAATTTTTAAAGCTGCCCCCGTTGAAAGATTCTTTGGATTTGGACGTCCTGCCCGATGTAAAGCAGGTGCATATTGTCGGAGAAAAAGATAAAATAGTTCCGGTGGAATTAACAAAATCCATTGTGCCTGAAGAAACTTTGATAATTGTTCCAAAAGCAAAACATAAAATTGTTGACTTTGATATGTACATATTGTATAATAATTGATACTATGAAAATAAGGTTTTTAATTTTCACAGATAGACAGACAGACAGACAGACAGACAGATACTCTTTTATTAAGAGCGTCGTTTTCCTTTTACGGAAAAAATTTATCAACCATAAACAAAAATATCAGGTAGTTAAGTTATTAACGTAACTTATCTGCCCTTTTTTTGTTTAAAATAAAAAAACCGTTAAACGGTAAGGAGAGAAAAGTAAAATGAAAAAAAGTTTGTTGGCAGTATTGTTGGCTGTAGCAATCGTAGCTCCTGTATTTGCAGCTGATAAAGGTGCTATGGAAATCGACGGAAAAATCGGTGCAGCATTTGCAGGTAAAGTTGATATCGATAAGATGGACGGCAAAAATGATGTTGACCCGAATTTTTCACTCGGTGCAGATTTCTTCTACTATGTAATGCCTGCGTTGGCAGTAGGTGCCGGTGTTGAACATTTGTTTAATGCTAAGATTAAAAAAGCAGGAGATGCAAAACTTGGTTATACCAACATTTATTTGCAGGCAAAGTATGATTTTGAATTAAACAACGACATTTTCAACAACATTTATCCTTTGGTTAGAGTAGGTTACGGTATTACAAGTTTGTCCGACGCAAAAATAGATGCAGGTGGCGTAGATGCTAAAATGGATGTGGAATCCAACGGATTGTATTGGGCAGTAGGTGTAGGAACAACCATTAAGGAACACTTCCTTTTAGAAGTTCTTTACTTTATGAATAAATCATCTTTTAAAGCTACTGCAATGGGTGCAAAAGAAACTTCCAATGTAACTTTCTCGGCAGTTAAAGTTAATATCGGTTATAAATTTGCATTGTAATTTTGAGATAGTTTAACACACTTTCTTCATAAAACTCCATGTCTTTAGGGACATCAACAAGAGACTGTCGTTCTACCGGCAGTCTCTTCTGAGCCAAAGGTTATGAAACTATAATTTATAAGCCGATAACATAAATTATAATTTGATAACCTTAAAAAGAAATTTAATAAAAAGAGGTAATAAAATGAAAAAAATTTTAATGTCGTTAATGTTTGTCCTTTCCGTAAGTGTTTTGGCATTTGCAGAGGACAACATCGCAGTGTTTCCGTTTGAAAATAAAGCGGGCAACGATTACGGTTTAACGGAACTTGCCGAAAATGAAATGACAAGTTTGTTGGTAAATCAAAAGAGATTTACGGTAATAGAAAGAAAAGATTTGAATAAAATTCTGCAGGAACAACACTTAAGCAATTCCGGTATAGTAGATATCAACCAAGCTTTGAAGATAGGTAAAATAAAAGGAATAAGATACGGCGTGTTCGGTGAGACAAACAGCGTAAGCTGGTCTGAAAAAAATGTTGCTTCTGCGGCACTTCAAATAAAAGTAGTTGATATGGAAACCGCAAACGTAATGTTCAGTAAAGTATACAATATACAGGAACAGCAGAATAAAAATGCCGACAAGAAAGCGGCATTTGCAAGTATGCTGAAAGCTAAATTTAAAAAAGATATTTCAAACGATTTGATTAATGCGTTTGCCGTTGAGGGAAGCATTATCGATATTAAAGGAAAAAGAGTTACCATAGATGCAGGCCGTAAAAACGGCGTAGTAAGAGGTATGGAATTTAACGTAATAGAAAGAACCGAAAAGACCAGCTCCAGAACGGGCGAAAAAATAGTTGTAGATACGCCTGTTGCATTGTTGGAAGTTACCGACGTTGTAAGTGATAATTCTTCAATATGTAAATTCAAACAGGGCGAAAAAATAAAAGAAGGAATGTTTGTAAAACAGGTTCAAATAGACGACAGATATTATAAAGCCGAAGATATTGAGAAAATGTTGATAAAGAGAGGAATTAAAGCCGGCGATTTGGCAATTTACGGATATTTCGGTATGGGAATAGCCGAGAGTGTAAAAGATGATCCGTGGGGTGCTTCTAACGAAGATTCCAAGAACAGTATTTTATGGGGTGCAAAAGTTTTATATTATTTAAATTCTTATCTGGGTCTTGGTATCGATTTTTATATGACCGACAGAAGCGATAAAGATTCTTATGACAAAGAAGGCTCGGGCTTGAAGTTAGGATACAGTAATTATTCTTTTAAAACCAATGTTATCAGTTTGGCAGGACGAGTAAATTTAAATAAGTCGTCGAATATCAGAGCTTTTATTCCTTTTGCCGTAGGTATTTCAAATTTTGAACATCGTTGCCGTCATGCTTACCAAATAGGTTCGAATACATATGTGGAGCGTGAGACAAAAAGTGAATCTGCATATTCAGGAAATTTAGGTTTCGGTCTTGAATGGGATTTTGCAAATAATTTCTCTGTAGGTGTTGAGGGAAAATATAATATTATTAAGTTGGAAAAATCCAATTTGAATTTTGTTTCGGTGGCAGTAGAACTCGGTTACCGTTTCGGTTTATTTTAATTGTTTAAATACTTCTCTGCTTATCTTGAGCGGAGCGTCGGCTTAAAGAAAAAATAAGAGTAAAAATAGGAGGAAAAAATGAAGAAATTAGTATTGGGAATGTTGGTATTATCCGTAGTTGTATTTGCGGGATGTTCTGCAAAGAACACAAAGGAATTGGTGTCGAAAGAGGGTGAAATAGCAAGAGAATGGATAGAAGAGGGTATAACGAAAGATGCCGTAATTGCAAGAGGTATCGGTGCAGCCGACCAAAAACTTGAAAATAAAACCCAAAAAATGGCAACGTCCAGAAATTCGGCTATCGTAAATGCTCAGTATAATATGCTTGCAATGATTAAAGGAATAAAATTAACCGGTGGAATAACGGTAGAAAAAGCAATAGAAGGCGATTCTAAACTTCAGACTGAAATTGATGCTACCATAAAAGGTGCTCAGGTAATAAAAACGGAATGGACATCTGACGACGGTTGTGTTATTACATTGAGACTTGCAAAGAAGAAATTAAAACAACTCGGATTGGATATTCCCGTAGAGGAATAAAATGTTTAAACTGAAAAATGTTTTGTTAATGTTGACAGCCGTATGTTTACTTTTCGGCTGTGCAACGACGAAGAAATTAAAGGCGGGTAAAGACAGCGAACTTGTTATTACCGAGGGTATTGCCCCTATAGTAAATAACAATCTTCAGGGAGCCAAAAAAGTATCACTTGACGAAGCGTTGAAAAATGCTTTAGGGTTGGTGGTAGGTATATATGTATCGCAGGAAGCACTGGTATCAAAAGCTGTGCTTATAGAAGATAACATAGTATCGCAGACAGAAGGGCTGGTAGAAGGCTACGATATACTGAAAGAAAGTTACGACGATAAATTCTATAAAACCAAGATAAAAGCGGTAGTAAAGAAAGGCGACCTGCTTGCCAAGATGAAAGAACTGGAAATAAATAAAGACGAGATAAAGCCTATAATAGCCGTATCGGTGCAGGAAACCGTAGATAATCAGGCTTCAAATACTAATTACAGCGAAACGGCATTAAAGAAATTCTTTACCGATAATGGATATAAAATACATTTAAAAGAGTACGCCGATGTTGTAATAACCGGTGTAGTATCTGCCGATTACGACAGAGATTTCGGCGGGTTTAAGTCTTATCAGACAAACTTATCTTTAAAGGCGTCAAACGTTTACGGGCAGGAAATATCAAACGAGCAGACGACGGTAGGCGGAGCAGGTATAACAAGCCAAGCTGCAAGTAAGGCAGGCTGTGAAAATGCCGTAAGTAAAGTAAGCGAAAAAATGCTGAAAGATATAGAAAAATATGCTAAAGAAAAAGCTATAGCGTATTTATATGTAACAAATGTTCCTACCGTAAACGATATGAACTCTCTTGTAAACACGTTAAGAACAATGATAGAAATAAAAGATTGTCTGGTAAGAAAATACGATAAAGACGGCAGTTTGATAGAGCTGTATTTAAAATATCCGAATTTTGAAGAATTGGTTACAAGATTAAAAAATGCGGGAAAAATAAAAATAACTCAGTTTGACAGCAAAAATATTTCTGCCGATTTTATAAAGGCGGATTAACGGGGAAAAATAAAATGAAGAAAGTAATAAAAAGTGTTTTTTGTTCTTTGCTTTGTGCAGCTCTTTTGGTGCCCCAGTCGGTGATGGCCGATGTTCCGGGACCGTTGTATGTTGGTTCCGGAGTTAAAAATATAGGTGAAGATAAAA
>CAJOJJ010000063.1 GCA_905234925.1 uncultured Endomicrobiia bacterium | reverse complement strand
TTAACGGCAAATAACGTAAATGAACTTTAACATAGATTCCGTGTCTTCGGATGATTTGCCATTACAATGTTGGCAAACATTCCGCGCAACTACTGTTCGTTCCGAACGCACGGAATGACACCGCTGCGCGGTAAACGACAAAGTCTCCGGATTGCCACCGAAAGGCAATATACAATTTATAATCTATAATGTACAATAAACAATAAAAACTAAAAAAAATGAAAGTTTACCATCAAATGTAAGGAAATAAAAAAACTGAAAGATTTGTTAGTGAGACGAAGAATTCCCAAGCCGCGAAAATACAAAATTTAACTTTATCACCAAATGTAAGGATACAGAAAAAACAGCTAAGTTTGTGACGAAATGAAGAAACTCGCAAACGCGGTGTACGTAAGTAAAACAGTACATAAGTTTGCGAGTTTCAATATTGTAGTCCAAAATTTGCTGTTTTTTCGTTAGAAAATGTAACTATTTTATAAGATAAATCATCGTGGCTTTATGAATATGAAGTCTGTTTTCTGCCTGTTCGAAAATATTTACTTCCTGCTCCGACATCACATCTGCGGAAATTTCTTCCCCTCTGACTGCCGGCAGACAATGAAGAACTATGCAGTTTTTATTCGCCTTAGAAAGAAGGTTTTTGTTAACCTGATATTTTGAAAAAGCTTTATGCCTTTGGACGGATTCTTTTTCTTCTCCCATGGAAATCCAAACATCGGTATAAATAACATCGGAACCTTTAATATCTTCTATATCGCTTGATATTTTAATATTTGCTTTTGTCGTTTTGGCAACTTTTATTGCTTCGTCCAAAAGCTCTTTTTTAGGTCCGTAATTTTTAGGTCCTAAAAGTAAAAAGTTTAAACCTAAAACGGCGGCAACCGCCAACCAGGAATTGGCAACATTATTGGCATCACCGACAAAAGCTATTTTAAGTTTTCTTAAATCTTTCAAACTCTTAATTTTATATCTTTCGATTATAGTCATTAAATCGGCTAAAATCTGCAACGGATGTTCTTTATCCGTTAAAGCATTTACTACAGGCACGGAAGAATATTTTGCAAATTCTTCAATGTATGAATGTTTAAAACATCTTATGACAACGGCATCCAAATATCTTGATAAAACTTTTGCCGTATCGTAAACCGATTCTCCCCTTGTCGTCTGAAGTTTTTTTACATCGAGATTAAGAGGTGTACCGTCTTCCTGTGCCATAGCAGCAGAAAATGACACCATTGTTCTGGTCGAAGGTTTTTCAAAAATTAAACCTATGGATTTACCTTTAAGACGGAACTTTGATTTCTTTTCCTTTTTCAAGCTTATTGCCGACTGAATTATCTTCCAAATTTCTGCGGAAGACATATCGTATATTGATAAAATATCTTTTTTTACTTTTTTCATGATAACAACCTTTTAAAACATAAAAACAAGAAGACTTTTTTATTAAGATCTCCTTGTTTTTATATGATAAACTTATTTCAATTACATCTTTGAATTCTGATCTATATAAATACCGGGACCCATTGTTGAAGATACTGAAATACTTTTTACATACTGACCTTTTGCTGCTGCAGGCTTTGCCTTTACTACTGCAGAAACAAGAGCCTTGATATTTTCAACAAGTTTGTCTTTTTCAAAAGAAGCTTTTCCTACGGAACAATGAATAATTCCGAAAGAATCGTTCTTGTATTCCACTCTACCTTTTTTTAAGTCTTTAACGGTACTTTCGATATCGAATGTAACCGTTCCTGCTTTCGGGTTAGGCATCAAACCTTTAGGACCTAATATCTTTGCAACTTTACTTAAGTCTTTCATACAATCAGGTGTTGCAACCAAAACATCAAAATCAAGAACACCTTTAGTAATCTCTTCTATAATTTCGGCAGAACCTGCTTTATCTGCACCTGCTTTTTCGGCTTCAAGCTGTTTTTCGCCTTTTGCGATAACTGCAACTTTTCTGGTTTTGCCGATACCGTTAGGAAGAAGAATTGTTCCTCTTACTATCTGGTCGCTCTGTTTAGGATCAATACCCAAACGAATGTGAAGTTCTACTGACTCATCAAACTTTGCTTTTGCAGTCTGTTTTACCAAATCTGCAGCTTCTTCAACAGTGTAAAGTTTGTTTGCATCTACCAACTTTGATAATTCGTTTAATCTTTTTGCCATTTTATTTCTCCTGTGGTATTAGTGCCGTTTAAAAACAGCTCCCACTTTATTTAAAAATTTTTTCTAAAAATTTTAGCTGAGTACTCGGGAATGACAGCACTGCGTGCTGTAGATTACTTCGTCAACTTTCAGTTTCCTCGCAATGACGACATTGCTGTTGTCGTTTCAAACCTTTCAGCTTATCAGCTTAAAAAGATAATTTTTTATAAAAATTATCTTTTTACATCAATTCCCATACTTCTTGCCGTACCTTCAACCATCAACTTTGCACCTTCCAAATCGACAGCATTTAAATCCGGCATTTTCTGTTTTGCTATTTCTTCTACTTGAGCTTTCGTTATGGAACCTACTTTTGTTTTGTTAGGCGTTCCGGAAGCTTTTGCAACTTTTGCAGCTTTCTTTATCAAAGCAGGAACAGGAGGCATCTTCGTTATGAACGTAAAAGATCTGTCTTCATAAACGGTTATAACAACAGGTGTTGCCATACCTTGTTCCATTTTTTTAGTTCTTTCATTGAACTGTTTGCAAAAGTCCATTATATTTACACCCTGCTGACCTAATGCAGGACCTACCGGAGGTGCAGGATTTGCTGCGCCTGCAGGTATCTGTAATTTAATTTGTGTTTTTACTTTCTTTGGTGGCATTTTGTATTTCTCCTTAAAAAATACTTTTCATTGTTTATAGATTAACGACAAAATCCTTAGAGCAAGTTAGGATAACAGCACTTTTGCTGTAACGACACTGGATTGCCACGCTCGACATAGTCTCGCTCGCAATGACGACAATGTTGTTGTCGTTTATTGTACAATATACATTATACACTGTACATTGAATTAAGCTGTCGTAACATACAGCTAATTGATTTTTATATTTTTTCTACCTGTAAGAAATCCAACTCAACGGGTGTCGGTCTGCCGAAAATGGTAACCATAACTTTAAGTTTACCTTTTTCCTGATTGATTTCTTCAACAACACCGATAAAGTGTTTAAACGGCCCTTCGGTAATTCTGACATTTTCTTCTTTCTCGAAAGAAACTGCCGGTCTGGGTTTTGCACTGTCAGGATCTGCAGCAGCATTCAGAAGAACTGCAACCTCAGCCTCTGCCATAGGAGTAGGTTTTACTCCGCCCAAGAAACCCGTAACCCCTGTAGTATTTCTTACTATCCAATATGTTTCATTATTGATTACCATTTCAATAAAAACATATCCGGGATAAAACTTTTTCTTTCTTACTTTCTTCTTATTATTTTTAACGGAAACAACATCTTCCGTCGGAACAAGAACCTGAGAAATCATATCTTTCATATTTAAATTTTCTACGGTTCTTTCAATGCTGTTTTTTACCTTATCTTCATGTCCGGAATATGTATGAACTACATACCACTGTTTAGCCATTTTTTATTACCTCAAATTTAAGATAATGCCTAAAATACTCGACAGTATCATATCTACAAAACTGACAAATATCGCCAGTATGATAACAAAGACTACAACAACGATGGTAGTAGCTACAACTTCTTTCTTACCAAGCCATGTAACTTTTGTTAACTCAAAATAAGCATCTTTAAAAAATTGAATTGCTTTACCCATAACAGCGTCTCACTCTTAGAAATATTTATGATTCAAAATCCCGTTAAACAACCGGGGGCAGATGGATTTGAACCACCAAAGCCGGTTTTGGAGACCGGAAGTTTACCGTTAGCCTATGCCCCCAGGTTAGCAAACTATTTTGTTTCTTTATGCAAAACATGTTTTCCGCATGTCTTACAATATTTCTTAACTTCTAATTTTCCTTCCTGTTTTTTACCTCTTGCAAAATAATAGTTTCTGTTTTTGCATTCGGTACATGCCATCGTAATAATTACTCTGTCACCCATTTTACCGTACTCCGATAAAAAATCACTTCGTGATTTTTTGTTTATAGCTTAAAGCTTACATATTTAACTACAGATCTCTCGTCGAAAATCTTTCAGATTTTCTCGCTCGAGATGACAAACAGGTCTGTCATTTCGAACCGAAGCTTTAGCGTTGTGTGAGAAATCTGCCGTTTATTGTACTTTGTAAATTATACATTGTACATTAAAATTCCCTTAGCAAATTTTTAGTCTAAAATTTTTGTTACTACTCCGGATCCTACCGTTCTTCCGCCCTCTCTTATTGCAAATCTCAACTGCTCTTCCATTGCTACAGGCATTATCAATTCTACTTCCATCTCTACGTTATCGCCAGGCATTACCATTTCCGTTCCTGCAGGTAAATGCGCTACTCCGGTTACATCGGTCGTTCTGAAATAGAACTGCGGTCTGTATCCGTTAAAGAACGGTGTATGTCTTCCACCTTCTTCTTTCTTCAAGATATATACTTGTCCTTTGAATTTCTTGTGCGGATGTATCGTTCCCGGTGCTGCCAATACCTGGCCTCTTTCTACCTGGTTCTTTTCGATTCCTCTTAACAATACTCCGATATTATCTCCTGCCTGTGCTTCATCAAGAAGCTTTCTGAACATTTCGATTCCCGTTGCTACCGTCTTCTGTGTATCTTTGATTCCGACGATTTCGAGGTTGTCGCCTACTTTTACTTTTCCTTTTTCTACTCTTCCTGTTGCTACCGTTCCTCTTCCCGTGATTGAGAATACATCTTCTACGCTCATCAAGAAAGGTTTATCTATATCTCTTTCTGGAAGCTTTATATCGTTATCGATTGCATTCATCAATGCCATTATTGAATCGATTCCTTCTTTATCTCCCTGCAATGCTTTCAATGCACTTCCTCTGATTATTGTCGTCTTATCTCCGTCAAATCCGTATTTCGTAAGAAGTTCTCTTACTTCCATTTCTACGAGGTCCAAAAGTTCTTTATCTTCTACTGCATCGCATTTGTTCAAGAATACTACTATGCTGGGAACATTTACCTGTCTTGCCAACAAGATATGTTCTCTGGTCTGCGGCATCGGACCATCCAATGCACTTACTACCAAGATTGCTCCGTCCATCTGAGCTGCTCCGGTGATCATGTTCTTTACATAATCTGCGTGTCCCGGACAATCAATATGTGCATAGTGTCTGTTTGCTGTTGAATATTCTACATGGCTTACTGCTATTGTAACAATCTTTGTATCGTCTCTTCTTCCTTGTGATTCTGATGCTTTTGCTACTGTGTCATAAGGTATATATTCTGCCAATCCCTGATCGCCCAATACTTTCGTTATTGCTGCGGTCAATGTCGTTTTACCGTGGTCTAC
>CAJOJJ010000062.1 GCA_905234925.1 uncultured Endomicrobiia bacterium | reverse complement strand
TGTTCGTTCTCAGCTTCTCAGCTTCCAAAATACCGGAGGTATTTTTAATGACTAACGAAGAACAAAATAAAGCGGCATCAAGTTATGATGCTTCCAAAATTCAGGTTTTGGAAGGGCTTGAAGCCGTCAGGAAAAGACCTGCCATGTATATCGGGTCAACATCGTCGCAAGGGTTGCATCATCTTGTTTACGAAGTTGTCGATAACTCCATAGATGAAGTTTTGGCAGGATATTGTAAAAATATAGATGTTACAATACATCCCGATAATTCAATAACAGTTCTCGACGACGGTAGAGGTATTCCCGTAGATCCTCACCCGAAATTTAAAGATAAATCCGCACTGGAAGTTGTGTTGACGGTGCTTCACGCAGGCGGAAAATTCGATAAAAATTCTTATAAAGTTTCCGGCGGTCTGCACGGTGTGGGTGTATCGTGCGTAAACGCACTTTCAACAAAGTTAACGGTTGAAGTTTACAGAAACGGAAATATTTATAAACAGGAATACGCAAAAGGTAAACCGACGACGAAACTTGAAATTATAGGTAAAACCGACGACAGAGGAACTAAAGTTACATTCCTGCCCGACCCGGAAATATTTTCAGTAACCACATATTCTTTTGATATTTTGGTTAACAGGTTAAGAGAACTTGCATTCTTAAATGCCGGTGCAAATATCACAATTATCGACGAAAGACAGGATAAAGAACATACTTTCCATTACGAGGGCGGTATTAAAACTTTCGTTACTTACCTTAACACAAACAAACAGGTTATAAACAAAGAGCCGATATACTTTGCAAAAAATAAAGATAATGTTGACGTAGAAGTTGCAATGCAGTATAACGATTCTTATAATGAACAGATTTTTACATTTGTCAACAACATTAATACTGTTGAGGGCGGAACGCATTTATCGGGTTTCCGTTCGGCATTGACAAGGGTTGTTAATGATTACATTAAGAAAAACGAACTTTCAAAAAATAAAAACCTTTCTCTTTCCGGCGACGATGTCCGTGAAGGTTTAACGGCAGTAATTTCAGTGAAAGTTCCCAACCCGCAGTTTGAAGGGCAGACCAAAACCAAACTCGGAAACTCCGAAGTGGAAGGTATTGTAAAATCGCTCGTCGGCGATGCATTGACGATTTTCTTGGAAGAAAACCCCAACATTGCAGGGCAAATTCTTGAAAAAGCCATCAATGCCGCAGAAGCAAGAGAAGCTGCAAGAAAAGCAAGAGAACTTACCAGAAGAAAAGGTGCTTTGGATTCCGCAGCACTTCCGGGAAAACTGGCGGACTGCTCGGAAAAAGATCCCACAAAAACGGAACTTTTCATCGTGGAAGGAAACTCCGCAGGAGGTTCTGCAAAGCAGGGCAGAAACAGAGCTTTCCAAGCGATACTTCCATTAAGAGGTAAAATATTAAATGTTGAAAAATCTCGTCTGACAAAGATGTTGACCAACGAAGAAATTAAGACCATGATTACCGCAATCGGTGCAGGTATCGGTAAAGAAGAGGGCGAATTTAATATCGATAAAGTTCGTTATCATAAAGTTGTTATTATGACCGATGCCGATGTGGACGGTGCTCATATCAGAACACTTCTTTTAACTTTCTTCTACAGACAGATGCCGCAGCTGATAGATAACGGTTATGTTTATATTGCTCAGCCGCCTTTATATAAAGTTAAAAAAGGTAAAAAAGAAATGTATCTGCAGACGGAAGATGAACTCGATAAATTCCTGTTCAAGCAAGGTCTTGACGGGCAAACGATGATACTTTTACAGGATGGTCAGCAGATAGGCGAAGAAATAGATCAAAAAGAATTAACAAAAATTGTAGAATCCATTTCGGAACTTGATAACTTAATTATAAAAATTACAAAGAAAGGTTTAAGCTGGCAGGAATATCTTAAATTTAGAGAAGAGGGCAAAATGCCTTTGTTCAGAGTAGTTGACCAGAACAAAGTAAGATACATTTATTCCGATAAAGAGTGGAAAGAATTTAAAGCGGAGCTTGCCGAAAGAAAAAGAAACTTACAGCAGGAAAACGGCGAACTTCCCGTTGACGGTTTGACGGAAGAAGTTCTTCCCGAATATAAAGAACTTTGGGAACTGCCGAGAATAAACATTTTGGCGCAGAAACTTGCAGACAAAGGTTTACATCTGCACCATTACGGAACAACACACGTTAAACCCGTTTACAGATTAAAAGGTCCCAACAACGATGTTCACGATTTGGCATCAACCAACCAATTGATAGACCAAATAAGAGAATTGGGAAGAAAAGGTGCTACCATTCAAAGATATAAAGGTCTCGGTGAAATGAACCCGGAACAGCTTTGGGAAACGACTATGGACCCCGAAAGAAGAAAAATGTTAAGAGTAAAACTGGAAGATGCTATTGAAACCGACAGAATATTTACTACATTGATGGGCGATAAAGTGGAAGCAAGAAGACAGTTCATTCAGGCACATTCGTTGGATGTAACGAACCTGGACATTTAACGACAGGTGATAAGCTGATAAGGTGATGAGCTGATAAGTTTGTTGTAAAAATCGCAAAGCGATTTTTGATAAATAAAAGATTTTTTGCAAAGCAAAAAATACCTAAAACTCCTCAGCCAAGAAGTTGTGAAACAACTTCGTTCTCAGCTGTCTCAGCTTCTCAGCTAAAAAATATAAAATTTTAAATGCTTCAAAATAATTAAGGAGTACATAAATGGCAGACGAGAAACAGACAAATATTGAAGAAACCAAAGAAGTATTGGAGCAGGGTATTCGTCCTACAAACCTTGAAGACGAAATGAAATCTTCTTACATAGATTACGCAATGAGCGTTATCGTAGGAAGAGCTCTCCCCGACGTAAGAGACGGTTTAAAGCCCGTTCACAGAAGAATTCTTTATGCAATGAAAGAAATGGGCGTAAGAAGAAATACACCTTATAAAAAATCGGCAAGAATCGTGGGCGACGTGCTGGGTAAATATCATCCGCACGGTGATTCTTCCGTATATGATGCACTCGTAAGAATGGTGCAGGATTTTTCCATGAGATACCCTCTCGTAGACGGTCAGGGAAACTTCGGCAGCGTTGACGGCGATGATCCGGCAGCTATGAGGTACACCGAAGTAAGAATGGACTATATAGCCGATGAAATGTTGGCGGATATAGACAAAGACACCATCGACTATATTCCTAACTACGACGGTTCTTTACAGGAACCTTTAATTCTTCCTACCAAACTTCCGGAACTGTTAATTAACGGTTCTTCGGGTATCGCAGTAGGTATGGCAACAAATATTCCTACACACAACTTGTCGGAAGTTATCGACGGAACAATAGCTTTTATCGACGATCCGGAAATTTCCATACAGGAAATAATGAAGTACATCAAAGGACCGGATTTTCCTACGGCTGCACTTATTTTGGGTAAGGGCGGAATTAAAGATTATATGGAGACGGGACGCGGTTCCGTTAAAATGAGAGCCAGAACCGAAATTGAAGAAATGAAAGGCGGTAAAGAAGCTATCATTATTACGGAGCTTCCTTATCAGGTTAATAAAGCGGTTCTTATTACATCCATTGCACAGCTTGTAAAAGATAAAAGAATCGACGGTATTTCCGATCTTAGGGACGAATCCGACAGAGACGGTATGCGTGTAGTTATCGAGCTGAAAAGAGATGCCAACGCACAAGTTGTATTAAACCAGCTTTACAAACATACCCAAATGCAGACGACGTTCGGCGTGATAATGCTGGCACTTGTAAACAACAAACCTAAAGTTTTAAATATTAAAGAAATGCTTTACCACTATGTAGAGCACAGAAAAGTTGTCGTTGTAAGAAGAACAAAATTCGAACTTAAAAAAGCGGAAGCCCGTGCACACATTTTGGAAGGTTTAAAGATTGCCATCGATAATCTCGACGCAGTTGTTAAAACCATCAGACAGGCACCGGATACCGACACGGCAAGAATTACTTTAATGGAAAAGTTCAGGCTGTCCAAACTTCAGGCTCAAGCTATTTTGGATATGAGGCTTCAGCAGTTGACAGGCTTGGAAAGAAAGAAAATCGATGACGAATATGTTGAAATTATCAAGACCATTGCAAAATTAAAATCCATTTTGGAAGATCCCAAGAAAATCCTCGCAGTAATTAAAGATGAGTTAAACGAACTTAAAGAAAAGTACGGCGATAAGAGAAGAACTCATCTTGCTGCAGACGAAGCGGACTTCAATATTGAAGACTTAATTCAGGAAGAAGAAGTAGTAGTTACCGCATCCAATGCAGGTTACATTAAGAGAATTCCCGTCAGCACTTATAAAGTTCAGGGAAGAGGAGGCAGAGGCGTTAACGGTATGACGACGAAAGAAGACGATTTTGTCGCCAAGATGTTTGTTACATCCACGCACGCATATCTGTTATCTTTCACTACCAGAGGAAGACTTTATTGGTCAAGAGTTTATGAAATCCCCGAGGGTACCAGAACATCCAAAGGTAAAGCTATCGTCAATATTATTCAGATTTCCGGCGACGAAAAAGTAACGGCTTCCATTCCTATCAGATCGTTCAATCCTAAGGATATTAAAGACGAATATTTATTGATGTGTACCAGAAAAGGTACTATCAAGAAAATAGCACTTTCGGAATTTGCTAACCCGAGAAAGGGCGGCATAATAGCAATTAAACTTGAAGACGGCGATATATTGATGGATGTTAAGAAAATAGAAAAGAATCCGGAAGTTGTTATTGCAACAAAGAAAGGTATAGCAATAAGGTTTAAAGAGCAGGATGTCAGAGCCATCGGAAGAACAGGACAGGGTGTAAGAGGCATTACACTTGATGAGGGCGATG
Source organism: uncultured Endomicrobiia bacterium (assembly GCA_905234925.1). Classification (GTDB taxonomy): domain Bacteria; phylum Elusimicrobiota; class Endomicrobiia; order Endomicrobiales; family Endomicrobiaceae; genus Ruminimicrobiellum. The sequence continues at coordinate 926 of CAJOJJ010000062.1, read as the reverse complement.
AAGTTATCGGTATGGAAGTATTCTCGCCGGAAGATGTGTTCTTGTCCGTTGCCGAAAACGGTTACGGTAAGAGAACGGAAGTCGGCAAATACCGCTTGCAGAAAAGAGGCGGTAAGGGCGTGATAAATATGCAGACTTCGGAACGAAACGGCGATGTAATTTATATCGGTAAAGCTAACGAAGGTCAGATAATGCTTGTTACCGAAAAAGGTATAACAATCAGAAGTAAAGTAGATAAAATTTCTGTTATAGGCAGAAATACGCAGGGTGTAAGATTGGTAAGACTCGAAGAGGGCGACAAAGTTGCATCGGTAGCCCCTGTAGTCGGCGAAGAAGCGGAAGAATCCGAAACAGCAGGTGAAAAACCGGCAGAAACCAAAACTTCCGAAACAACAGCCGACGGTAAAGGAAAGAAATAGTCGTCATTCCAGAGCGTCTCACGCGCAACGACTGTCGGGAATCTATGTTATAGAGTTCTTTACAATTTTTTGTTGACATAACAATTGTTTTGGGTTATAATAAATAAAGTTATGAAGTAAAAAATAAAAACTTAATATTGAATGTTTTTGGATGTTCTACGAAAGGTAGAACCACTTTTGTGAAAGCAAAGGTAGCAAGGACTCCAAAAACAGTCGCATAAAAATTTGTTTTAAGAATAAATCAAAAGCTATGTTGATTTATTTTTATACTATTTATCTTTCCCTCTTTACCGAGGGAAAGTTGGCGGCTGGTTATAGCGGTCCTTGCTGTTATAACCGGCCGCTTTTGTTTTGCCCACAAAAGCCCTCCTTTCGTACTTTTCCAAAAAATAAAGATAGCTGAGAAGCTGAGCAGGTGATAAGCTGAGAAGTTTAAGGTAAAATTTTGCTTTGCAAAATTTTCTGTTAAAAATAAATACCGAAAACTTATCAGCCTATCAGCTAAGA
>CAJOJJ010000061.1 GCA_905234925.1 uncultured Endomicrobiia bacterium | reverse complement strand
AAATCAAACGTTTGATTTGTCAATCAAGTTGTCACAAGATTTCAAATTTGTACGATGTGATTGGCTTGTATACAAAAACAAACTTTATTTTAACGAACTTACTTTTACCCCGTATTCGGGATTTATGAAGTTCGATAAAAAATGGAATAAAAAACTTGGCAGTTGGATTAATTTAGGAGAGATATAACTATGAATTATAATAATATAGAAGGATTGTCAGAAACTCAAATACTGAATTTATATGATGATATAATAGATGATACCGAGTATATAGGTGCATATTCTGTATGGTATTGTGAATGTTTAAACGGGAGAAAGGGAGATTGGGGCGGGGGTGTTTCTTGTTATTATAATAGAGGTTCTATTACAACCTGTAATTTTTCGGAAAATGAAAAGTGGATTATAAGAAGTTATAGTGATCATAGTGCTGCATTTTGGTCTATATGCGGAGATTCACAAGGCGGACAATGTTGTTCAAAAAGTTTCAGCGATTATTGTCCAAGATAAAAAATTCAATATTTACGTAGTTTTTGCGGAATTGTAAAATTCCGCTTTTTTTATTTTTTACTCAAAAACAGGCATATCAAAATAAAAGATATGCCTGCTTTTTTTATTTTTTTTAAATACTTGTAATTGCACCTTTATCAGATGAGGAAACAACTGTTGCGTAGCGTTTTAAATAACCTTTTTTTATTTTCGGCTGATGCGGAGTGAAATTTTTTAAACGTTTTTGAATTTCAGCATCATCAACTTTTAGTGTTATTTCACGTTTAGGGATATTAATATAAATTTCATCACCGTCGTTAATAATACCGATAATACCGCCCGCAGGAGCTTCAGGGCATATATGACCTATGCATAATCCTCTTGTACCGCCTGAAAATCTTCCGTCGGTTATAAGTGCCACGTGTTTACCGAGTCCTTTACCAACAATAGCGGAAGTCGGAGAAAGCATTTCTCTCATACCCGGCCCGCCTTTAGGCCCTTCATATCTTATAACAACAACATCACCTGCTTTTACTTTATCTTCCATTATTGCATTCATCGCATCTTCTTCACTGTCATAAGTTTTTGCTTTTCCCGTAAATTCAAGGCATTCTTTTTCAACACCCGAAATTTTAACAACAGCACCGTCAGGTGCTAAATTTCCATGAAGAACAGCCAAGCCGGGGTTCGAAGTAATAGGGTCAGAAATTGGGCGAATTACTTCATTATCACACCAAATATCGGAAGCAGCGATTTCGGAAAGTTTTAAGCCTGAAACACCGATTGTATCTTTCATTTCAGGTACAGCACCATAGATTGTTTTAATGACGGCAGGAATACCTCCGGCATTATCCAAATCTGTCATTGTTTTTGCGGCAGAAGGATCCAATTTAATTATTTGCGGAACTTTAAAACTTAATTCTTCAAAGTCTTTAAGTGTGATATCAGCACCTGCTTCATTTGCTATGGCAAGCAGGTGAAGTATTGAATTAGTTGAACCGCCTAAAGCTAAATCGGCGATAATTGCGTTCCTTATTGATTCTCTTGTTATGATAGAAGAAGGTCTTATATCTTTTTCTATTAATTCATTAATTATAACACCCGAATCAAAAGCAATTCTTTTTGTTTTTGCACTGACGGCAGGAGATGTAGCACATCCGGGAAGACTCATCCCCATAACTTCTGTCAGGCAAGCCATTGTATTTGCTGTGTATAGTCCCTGACAGGCACCTGCTGTAGGACAGGAAGTAATTTCCATTTGTTTTAATTTTTTCTCATCTATTTCACCGTTAGTAAATTTGCCTATTGCTTCAAATGTACCTTTTATCATTGTAAGTGTTGCATTTTGGCATTTACCGTCAGACATCGGGCCAACCGTAACAACAATGCAAGGAATATCAAGTCTTGCGGCAGCAATAAGCATACCCGGAGTAACTTTGTCACAATTGGTGAGAAGCACAAGTCCGTCAAGTTTATGAGCCATTGCAACGGATTCAACGCAATCGGCAATTAAATCACGGGAAGGCAGGGAATAATTCATACCGCTGTGTCCCATAGCAATACCGTCACAAATGGCAGGAACTCCGAAAATAAATGCCTGCCCCCCGCCGGAATGTATACCTTTTTCAATCTGACGTTCAAGTTCACGCATTCCGCAATGTCCGGGAACCAAATCGGTAAAACTGCTTGCTATACCGATAAATCGTGAATTAATTTGCTTTTCACTGACACCTGTTGCGTATAAAAGTGCTCTATGAGGTGTTCTTTGAAGTCCTTGTTTAATTTCATCGCTTCTCATATTAAATCTCCTTTTTGTGCGGGTTTTATTGTCAATTATAATATAAAGTATATAAAAATGAATAAAAGCTTTCAAAAAATTAATTAAAAAACGGATTTATGAGTAAACTACATTATTTTTTTGAAACGCATTTTACGATAGCATCCATTAATCGGGGAACTTCTATAACCTCAATATCGAATTTATCTTCTTTTTTGTGATTAAATTTAGGAACAATAGCTTTTTTAAATCCCAATTTTTGAGCTTCATAAATACGTTTTTCAAGATTATTGACGTTTCTTATTTCCCCCGAAAGACTTATTTCTCCTATTATTACACAATCACTGTCAACGGTTACATCTCTAAAACATGTTGCAATTGCAAGTGCTATGCCTAAATCTGCGGCAGGTTCATCAATTTCAATACCGCCTGTTACATTTACATATACATCGTGTTTGGAAAGATTAATCCCTATACGTTTTTCAAGTACTGCAATAATTTGTAAGAGCCTGTTAAATTCAATTCCTGTTCCTACCCGTCTGGGAGAAGGATATGAAGTTGTTCCGACAAGTGCCTGAATTTCAACAAGCAAAGCCCTTGTACCTTCGTTTGCGGCAATAATGACACTGCCCGGAGCCGAATTATTTCCTCTTTCTTTCATAAAAAGCTCGCCGGGATTTGTAACTTCTTCTAATCCCGATTCTGCCATATTAAAAATACCTATTTCATTAGTTGAGCCGAAACGATTTTTTATAGCACGAAGAAGTCTTTGTGATTTATATCTGTCACCTTCAAAATATATGACGGTATCTACCATGTGTTCCAATACCTTCGGCCCTGCTATATTTCCGTCTTTTGTAACATGACCTATTACAATAACGGTAATGTTTTTATTTTTAGCCGTATCAGTTAAAAGGTTTGTACATTCTCTTATTTGAGATACACTTCCTGACGAACTTGTAATATTTGGAGTATAAACTGATTGAATTGAATCTATTACGAGAATTTCAGGTTTAATGTCGTCAATTTGCTTTAAAACCGCCTCAAGATTTGTTTGAGAATATACATAAAGATTATCTGTATTTACATTAAGTCTTTTTGCTCTTAATTTTACCTGTGAACCTGATTCTTCCGCACAAACATATAAAAGTTTTTTACCCTGTTTACATATATTACCCGCTGTTTGAAGAATGAGAGTTGATTTACCTATCCCCGGATCGCCCGCTAAAAGAACAAGGGAACCTTGAACAAGTCCACCGCCCAAAACCCTGTCAAATTCTTCAAATCCGCTTGAAACTCTAATGTTTTCCGTTATTTCTATTTCATTAATTAAACAAACGGGGCTGTCATCAATTATAACACTTTGTCTGCTATTTGAGGTTTCTTTTACTTCAACTTCTTCCGTTAATGTTCCCCAGCTTCCGCAATCAGGACATTTTCCTATATATCTGGGAGATTCATAAGCACAATTTTGGCATACCCACTTTGTTTTAACTTTAGCCATTTTCGTTTTTCTCTTTTTCCTGCCATCTTGAATGTTCTTTTTCATCAATCTCATGTACATTTTTTATCAATGCATTTGAAATTAAAAGTAAAAAAGGATTTACTCCCGGGCTTGTATTTAAAAACACTTCCGTTTCCGATTTTTCTGCTTTGTCTTTATTAAATTCGGGTTTAACCGCTAAATCAAAATTAATGTTAATACTGTAGCGTTTGCTTTCAAGTTTCATTAATTCCGTAAATTCTTTTAAAGGAAATGTTTCAGATGATATAACCTCTATTTTTATTCCGTCTTCATCGGTTTTTAAAATCTGAGCTTGTAAATTTCCGTAATTTTTAGTGGAAAGCAATATTCCGACGCTGTCAAGTCCAATAGCTTCTTCATCCGTAGAACCTGCCGTTCCGATTTCGAGTTTAAATGTATCGGGATTAGTTAACGGCAGCCACGGTAAATACATAAGCATAGCGGTTTTAAGACTTTGAACATCGGAAGTCGAAGCCGCCGAAACAAAAGAAATTATTTTTGTTAAATGTGAGAGTTGTTCGTCTTTCATGCTGACACCCATTTGATTATAATTTGCCAGCATTTTATAAAGATTAGACATAGCTTCTTTTGAACTGTTTTGAAGTACGGAGGAAAGCTGTGATAAATTCATATTTGAAGCTAATAAAAGAAGTGCCGTTTGCTGATTATTCAATTTTGCATCTGTTGTTAAACGTGCAACCAGCTGTTCAAACTCTTTGGGAAATTTAAGCAGGTCTTTTACCATATTAATTGTTTGCTGCTCGTTAAGTAATGCCGGTTCATTTGCAGTTGATTTCAGCTGTGAAACAGTGTTAGTAAGAACATTCATTAACGGTGTCTGCTGATTTTGCTGCTGCAAAGGTGCAGGAACAAAATTTTGTAACGGAGAAACAGGTGCATTATTTTGTGCGGCAGATGCACTTTGCGGATTTGGTATATTTTGCTGTGCAAAATTATATCCGTTTTGAAAATTATTAAAAAATGAACCTGAATTATTTATCGGCATAACTATAAATTAACATGCATACATTAAAAAAACATATCTTTATGTAGTTTCTTTAATTAAAATTCAAAAAAAGTCCATAAAAAATTAATTTTTAAAAGAACGCTGAATTTTATAAAGTTCTAACGTATTTTCCATTAACATTGCAATAGTCATAGGCCCGATGCCGCCCGGAACGGGAGTTATATATGCCGCTTTATTTAAACATCCGTTGAAATCAACATCGCCTTTAATTCCAGAATCGGTTCTATTAATACCTACATCAATAATTACGGCATTTTCTTTTATAAAATCTCCTTTTATAAAATCGGGTCTGCCTATTGCTGAAATTAGTATATCTGCCGTTTTAGCAAGCTCTTTCAAATTTTTGGTGTAACTGTGAGCTATTGTTACCGTTGCATTTTTTTGCTGTAAAAGCATTGAAATTGGTTTACCTGCTATATTTGAACGTCCTATTACAACCGCATTAAATCCTTCGGTTTGAATATTATAATGTTCTATAAGTTTTATTATTCCTTTTGGTGTGCAGGGATATACATAAGGTTTATAACCTAAAGCCAATCGACCGAAATTATAAGAGGTAAATCCGTCGCAGTCTTTTACGGGTTCAATAGCTTCAATAATACGCTGCTGATTAATTCCGGCAGGTAAAGGCAATTGAACCAAAATTCCGTTTATATCATCATCTTCATTTAATATATAAATATGTTCAAGAAGATTTTCTTCCGTAACATCAGAGGGCAGAGAAATTACAACAGATTCAAAACCGATATATTCGGCTTTTTTTTGTTTATTTTTTACATAAATCTGACTTGCAGGATTATTTCCGGCAAGTATAACTGCAAGTTTTGGTTTTTTTGCCAGTTTTTGAACTTCTGATTTCAATTCTTCGCAAATTTCATTTGCAAAAGTTCTTCCGTCAAGAATTACTGCCATTACTCACCTCGTTCCTGAGGTATATTTAATCTGTAATATAATTGTTCGACTGCATTTTCAACGATAGCGGATTCTTTAGTTATTCTGTGCAGTTTTAATTCATTATCTTTCGGAATAGTTCCCAGTGTAGCCAAATCATATTTTTTTAGAAGTTCCAATAAAGGCTCCATGTCTTGTTTGTTAACTTTATTCAGAATAACTCCGAGCTGTTCGCCTGCCGCATATTTTGCACTGTATTCTTCAATTCTTTTTGCAAGATTTACCGAGGCTTCATTAGGATGTGCAATAACCAATGTTACGTTTATCGGTATATCTACAAGCTGATATAAATATTTGAGGTCAAATTCACAATCAAAAATTACGAAATCATATCTGGATATTAGTTTTACAAGAGCATCGTTAAGCTGTTTTGTAATCGGACATCTGCAATCTTTAGAACCCACAAGCCATGAAACGATTATATCAGTATTATCATCAATCGGTTCAAGGATGTCCTCTAAAGCCCATTCAATAAACTCTTGTTTTGTCATATTTTCGGGAATACCTGTTTTATATTCATGCTTCCCGCTTCTTATTCCGTATATGGTTTGTCTTATATCCCTGCCAAAACTGTGTCCGAGTTCCGACGTTAAATCATTATCAAATAAAAGTACGGTTTTATCCGGATGTTTTTTCCTTATTACATTCCATAATGCTTTTACTATAGTTGTCTTTCCGCTTCCGCTCTTTCCCGTTACGGCAATTGATACAGTCATT
>CAJOJJ010000060.1 GCA_905234925.1 uncultured Endomicrobiia bacterium | reverse complement strand
AAATACCGAAAACTTATCAGCCTATCAGCTAAGAAAAACAAAGTTTTTCGTTCTCAACTTATCAGCTAAAAAACAAAAAGGAGAAATGCTATGAAAATCTTAAAAAGAAGTAGAGGTTTTACGTTGGTGGAGTTGGTAATAACAATCGCAATAGTAATTATCTTGTCAGTAATCTCAGTACCAATATATAGAGGTTACGTCGATAAGGCAAAATATTCTGAAGGGTACGCATTAGGAGGATTGATTATTTCTGCCGAAAAAGCTTACTATTCGGAGTACGGTATGTTTTTAAGAGATGCTGTGTCAATTTTTTCGAGTTTTCATCCTGGTTTAAATATAGATGCAAGAGGTAATAAATATTTTACAAGCTTTAGAATTTGTTATAATTCAAGTCACGATCCTAAAACTTATTTCTCTGCAATTATAGAAAAGCCGTTAGATTTAAGATCAAATAATGTAGCCGGATTAGCTGTTTATTATCATGTTACAAGTGGTGGAACTATTACAGAAAATATATGATAATATTTTGCATAAAATTATAGAACAAATTGAATGAAAATATTGGTATAAAATGACATATCACTATGACAATCGAGCATCACATAGCAATGCTCATAGCAAAGTAGGAATACAATATGTTTGTATTCCTGCTTTTTCATTTCCAATCGCCGTTCAATTATAAACTATAGACTATAAATTGCTATTTTGAATTTTATCTATCTTTGTATTGCAATTTTGTTCATAATTTTGTATAATATATACAAAGTTAGATTATACAAAAAATAGAGGTAAACTATGAAAAATGAAATTAAATTATTTGAACAGAGCAAAATTCGTTCTTTATACGATGAAGAAAAGGATAAATGGTATTTTTCAGTTGTAGATATTATTTCTGTGCTGACGGAAAGTAATAATCCTCGACGTTATTGGAGTGATTTGAAAATAAAACTTAATGAAGAGGAAGGATTTATTGAAGTGTACGAAAAAATCGTACAGTTGAAAATGGTCGCTCCTGACGGCAAACTAAGGGAAACTGACTGTGCAGATGCAGAAACGATGCTTCGTATAGTTCAATCTGTTCCAAGTCCTAAAGCGGAGCCCATAAAACAGTGGTTGGCAAAAGTCGGTTATGAAAGAATTCAGGAAATAGAAAATCCTGAACTGGCACAGCAAAGAATGAGAGAAATATATAAAGCTAAAGGTTATTCTGATAGTTGGATAGAAAAACGAATTAGAGGTATTGCTATTCGTGATGAATTGACTGACGAATGGAAAAAAAGAGGTATAAAAAAGAATATAGAGTTTAGTATATTAACGGCAGAAATTTCAAAGGCAACATTTGGACTTACTCCGGGAGAATATAAAAATTTAAAAGGTCTTAAAAGAGAAAATCTGCGTGATCATATGACTGATTTGGAATTAATTTTCACAATGTTGGGCGAAGCATCAACAAAAGAAATTACTCAGAATACGGATGCTCAAGGGTTTGATAAAAATAAAGTTGCAGCTCGCAAAGGCGGAACAATTGCAGGTAATGCAAGAAAACAGCTGGAAATAGAAAGCGGAAGAAAAGTTGTAACTTCTAAAAATTATTTGCCGAATAACAGAAACAACAAAAAACTAATAAAATAATTTTTGTCGTTATTTCCTTAATTATAAATTATTTTTAGCCTACTTGTATTATTTTGGAGAGTTCCGAATATTTTTTTCCGTTGATGAGTTGTTTGATTTTTTCGTTTTCCGGCAAAGAAAGTGTCGGATCATTTTTAATAATATCTTGTGCGACATTTTTTGTATACTCAATAATTTCCACATCTTTTACAATATTACCTGCCTTAAATTCCGGAAATCCGTGCTGAATTGTACCGGTAAAGTCGCCGGGACCGCGCATTTTTAAATCTTCTTCCGCAATCTTAAAACCATCGTTAGTCTGTGTCATTATTGCCAGCCTTTGTGCCGAATTTTGCCCTTTGGCGCTTGATACTAATATACAATAAGACTGTTTTGTGCCTCTTCCGACACGCCCTCTTAACTGATGTAAAGTCGCCAGCCCGTATCTGTCTGCGTGCTGAATAATTATCATTGTGGCATTGGGAATATCTATGCCGACTTCGATAACAGTGGTTGCAACAAGAATATCAAACTCTTTATTTTTAAATCTTTGCATTATTTCATTTTTTTCTTTCGGTGCCATTTTTCCGTGCAGGAGTGCAATTCTGTTGTTCTTGAAAACTGTCGCAGCAAGAGTTTCCGCTTCCTTAACGGCGGATTTCAGTTCTGTTTTGTCGCTTTCATCTATAAGAGGATAAATTATAAAAATTTGGTTTCCTCTGCTTATTTCTTCAAGGGCTTCTGTGTATGCCTGTTGTTCCGAGAAACAGAAAGTTTTTATGGGTATTCTGTTAGGGGGAAGTTCTTTTATTACGCTGATTGATATGTCTCCGTACATTGTCATTGCAAGCCCTCTCGGTATGGGTGTAGCCGTCATCATTAAAATATCAATCACTTTTCCTTTTGCAAGAAGAGCGGCTTTCTGCAGAACACCGAACCTGTGCTGTTCGTCGATAACTACAAGGCTTAAATTTTTAAATTTTACTCTTTCTTCCATAACCGAATGTGTGCCGACGACAATATTTGCCGCTCCCGATTCTACGGAGGATAAAATTTCCTCCCGTTTGGATTTAGTTCTTAAATTTGAAGATGTCAGAAGCTCTATTTTTATGTTTAATCCGTCCAACAGATTTTTAAATGTAAGGAAATGCTGTTCCGCAAGAATTTCCGTCGGTGCAATAATGGCTGCCTGATAGCCGTTTTCTATGGCAAGAAGAATGGCGCTTAATGCCACAACGGTTTTTCCTGAACCCACATCGCCCATAAGCATTCTGTTCATACCTTTGCTGCTCATCATATCGAAAAAAATTTCGTTTATAGCTTTTTTCTGTCCTTTAGTAAATTCAAATTTTAATTTATTTTTAAAAGGTGTTAAAAATTCTCTCGTTATTTTATAAGTGTTTGTTTTTTGTTTTATGATATTTTTTTGTCTGGCTTTAGTAAGAACTATCTGCATTAACAGAAATTCCTGCAGTGCAAAAGATTTTCTTGCCTGTTCAGCATTTTCCAAAGATGTCGGAAAGTGCAGCTCTTTTATTGCCTGCCGTATAGGCATAAGCCGTGTTTTGTACTTGGGATTGTTTGATATTGCATCCGGGTATAAATGTGTTGCCGCATTTACGACTGTCGTTGTGTAAGCAAGCATATTTTTTTGAGTTATACCTGCCGTTAAGTCATATATCGGAATTATTTTTTTGAAGTTTTTGGGAATATCCGAAGAGTTTTCGACGATTTCGTAATCGTCTACGGATATTTGTCTGTTTGCAAATTTGTATTCCAAAGTTCCGTACACATAAACGAATTTTTCGGGAATGAAATTTTTACGCATACTTGCAAAAATATCAAACTTTGCATACGGTGATACTTTTCTGTAAAATACGGCAGAAATGTTTCCGGTGCCGTCGGTTATTTCCACTACAAACAAGGAGATGAATTTTGAAACATTTTTTGAAAAAACATTTTTTATCTTGCCGAAAATGCAGTATTGATTATTGAAAACGATATCGGATATCTTGGTGACTTTTGTTCTGTCCTGATATGTTCTCGGGAAAAATGTTATCAAATCTTCAACTGTGCGGATGTTAAGCCTTGCAAGAGCTGATGCTCTTTTCGGACCGACACCTTTAATAAATTTAACATCATCGGATAAGTTCATACACATATTATACAAAATTTTAAAAATAAGTTGTAATTTTTTTTCTTTGACAATATCGGCTATATTATGTAAAATTAAAAAATATTTTAATTGAAAGGAGCGAAAAATGGCAATAGTAAAAGCATTTAACGGTGTAAGGTATGCAAAAGAAAATATAACAAAAGAGATTTGCCCTCCCTATGATGTTATAAGCCCGGAAGAAAAAGAAAATTTAAAAAAGGCTTCCGAAAATAATATGGTAAAGCTGGAACTTTCCGACGCTGAAGGTTCTAAAAACAAATATGAGCAGGCAAGCGTATTGTTTAAAGACTGGCTTTCCAAAGGCGTGTTGATACAGGAAAATAAACCGTCGTTATATTTTTATGAACAGGAATTTATCGACCACGGCAGAAAAATGGTAAGACGCGGATTTTTCGCCGCACTTAAGATAGAAAATCCTCACGGCGGTGCCGTAAAAGCCCACGAAAAAACTCTTTCCGCTCCGAAAGAAGACAGACTTAATCTGTTGAAAGCCGTTGAAGCAAATTTAAGCCCGATATTTTTGTTATTCAATGACGATAATAATAAAATGGTTAATCTCTGCAAGAAAATTTCCGAGACTAAACCTGTTTCGGTTGCTTCCGACAAAGAACAGACTAACCATAAATTATGGGTTATTGACGACGAAAAAATAATAGATGAAGTTCAGAATACTTTAAAAGATAAAAAAACTTTTATTGCCGACGGACATCACAGATATGAAACATCTTGGAATTATCTTCAGTACGTAAAAGGCATCAAACAGGATTTTTCCGACGAAAAAGAATACGGATATGTTTTGGCTTTCTTGTGTCCGATGGAAGACGAGGGAATTTCAATATGGCCTACACACAGAGTTATTGAAGAACCTGCAAACCTTGAAGAAAATATTGAAAAATATTTTAACGTTTTGCCGGGAGAAGATTTTGCAAAAATGCAGAACGAAAAAGTTCAGCCTATACAGGTATTTAAAGGCGGCAAATACAGAACGCTTGTTATTAAAGATACGGAACTTTTGAAAAAGGCTATGCCGGAAAACTGTGAAGCTTTCAGAAATTTGGGTGTAAGTATTCTGCATAATATTTTAATACCGAAAGAACAGGTTTCGGCAGATAAATATGTTTATGTTAAAGATGAAAAAGAAGCTGTGGAACTTGCAAAGAAAACAAATAAAATTGCAATTATGGTTCCGGCAACACCTGTGGAATCCATAAAAGAAATTGCATTAAATAACGAAAATATGCCGCAAAAATCAACCTACTTTTTCCCTAAACTTGCAAGCGGAATAGTAGTACACAGAGTATGTTAACTACTGCAACAAATATTACCGTAGTTCTGATATTGCTGATGTTCTTGTATATAGGATATTCTGCAGGAATAATTAAAAGTTTTTTTGCCGCAGCTGCAGGTTTCTTTTCTCTGCTTTTGGCAGAAAATTATCCGAACCAAGAGGGCATAAACTATTACTTTGTTTTTGTTGCAACGGCGGTAATTATTTTTATTGCAGGAATAATAATTCTTAAAATTGTTAAGTTTTTGTACTTGTCTTTATTCGATAAGGCAGCCGGTGCCTGTTTAGGTTTGTTTTTAGGTTTTATTGTCGCCGTAAATTTTGTTATTCCGACGGCAGATAAGTTGGCAGGTATGGTAAGCGATATCGGTGTAAAGACGGAATACGTATCAAATATTTCTTCAAAAATTTTTCCGATGTTCGGCAGTTATATACCTAAATGTCTTCACGGAATAAATTTAAAAAATTATTCAAAAGATATTAAAGACGGAATGGATAATATTAAAAGGTTCGGCGGAGTCAGTGAAGAGCTTAATGACAGAATAAAAAATATTTCAAAAGATATTTCAAAGGAGAAAATAAAAATATGAAAAAATTAAGATTAGGTTTTCCGAAAGGAAGTTTACAGGAATCGACGGTGGAATTATTTAAAAAAGCAGGTATAAAAATAAGTACTTCTTCAAGATCTTATTTTCCTACATGCAATGACGAAGAATTGGAAGTTATGCTTGTCCGTTCTCAGGAAATGGCAAAATATGTTCAGGACGGCGTGTTTGATGCAGGCTTGACAGGTTTTGACTGGATATGTGAAAGCGGTGCAAAAGTTAAAGAAGTATGCGAACTTCAGTATGCAAAGTCCGGTTTTCGTCCCGTTCGCTGGGTTTTGGCCGTTCCTAACGATTCAAAAATAAAAAGTGTTAAAGATTTGCAGGGTAAAAGAGTAGCTACCGAACTTTTAAACTATACAAAAAAATATTTTGCTAAAAATAAAGTTAAAGCAAATGTGGAATTTTCTTGGGGAGCAACGGAAGCTAAAGCAGGCAGACTGGTTGATGCTATTGTTGAGCTTACCGAGACGGGCTCTTCTTTAAGAGCCAACAATTTAAGAATAGTTGAAGAAATTCTTACTTCTACCACCAGACTTATCGCAAACGGTGCTGCATGGAAAGATACTTGGAAAAGAGAAAAAATCGAAAACCTTGCCATATTGTTAAAAGGAGCTTTGGCTGCCGAAGGTATGGTCGGTTTGAAAATGAATATACCTTTCAAAACTCTTCCTCAGGTAGAAAAAATTCTTCCCGCATTAAGGAAGCCTACTATTTCAAACTTAAGCGACGGCAATTGGATTGCATTGGAAGTTATTATTGAAGAAAAGGTTGTTAAGAAGGGATTATAGAGTATCCGTTGAATAAGATAATATATTAGTAACAAAAAAACAGCAAATTTTGGACTACAATATTGAAACTCGCAAACTTATGTACCCCTTACGGATATGTACACCGCGTTTGCGAGTTTCTTCATTTCGTCACAAACTTTGCTGTTTTTTCTTTGTCGTTAAATTTATTGGTTACTTAAATTTTCAAAATATTTCGTCGATAAGGTATGTTCTTTGATAGTGCTGTCATCTCGAACGAATGTGAGAGAACTGTCGTTTGTCGTTTAATTATAAATTCTAAATTATACATTTTTGCAGTTTTTTCTGTGTTGTTAAATTTATTGGTAATATTTCTTTCTCATTTTTTGTTGTCATTGCGATACCGCTTTAGCGATCGTGGCAATCCGGTGTCGTTGCCGTTCACCGCGTAGCGGTGTCATTGCGGACTTGATGCGCAATCCATGTTATAAAATACTTCTTTGCAGTTTTTCTCGAGTCGTTACATTCCTTGATAGAAATTATTTATTCTTTAATAAAATTTTAACATCTCTTATAATGGTTAATATTTGATTTATTTGTGCTGATGATAAATCTGAAATCAAATTTTTTATTTGTTTTAAAAATTCTGATTTGTCCGTATTATCGTCATCTCTTAACAATTCATAATAGGGAAGTTTAAGTGCATCGGCAATTTTAACAAAAGTATCCAAACTGGTCTTTCCTGCATTTCTCTCTATAACACTTAAATATTTATAATCCATCCCTATTTTATCAGCAAGTTCTTCCTGAGTTAAATTTGCTTTTCTTCTTTCTTCTCTTATTCTTTTTGCTATTATTGCATGAATATCTTTTTTCTTCATATTAAAACTCCTATTTTGTTTTATTAGATTTTCTCATTTTTTTATAAAAATATTAACCTTTTTAAATTTGATTTTTTCGTTTTAAAATTTGACAAAATAAAAAATTTAGGCTATAATATTAAAACCAATAAAAAATCAAGGAGGCTTTTATGAAAAGATTAAAAGGTTTTACATTAGTAGAGTTGGTTATCACAATTGCAATTGTAATTATTTTGTCGGTAGTATCTGTACCAATTTATAATGGTTATACAAGAAAAGCAAAAATGTCTGAAGGTTACGCTTTACTCGGAATGATTCTTTCTGCACAAAAAGCTTACTTCTCTGAGTATGGAAATTTTTTGCAAGATTATATGAGTGTTATAGGTGGCGACAATAATTTTGTAGCTGCTGATACTGTTTTTAATATAGATGCCAGAGGAAATAAATATTTTACAGCATTTAATATTTGTCCTACAGATGCTTTTGCGGGTTATGGTATAAATCCTTGTGTAATTATACCTCCAGATTTAAGAACTGGAGGAAACTCGATCTTAAAATTGGTATACAATGTGACCTCCGGCTCTACTTTTTTAGAGACAAATGATTGGCATTATTAAAAAAGAAAAAACAAGTGTATAAAATAATTTTCAGAAATACAACGTAGCAGTATTTCTGACAGGACGGGATTATAACATAGCAATAATCCCGTCCTAAGTTTTTTTAACAAATTGAGAAAAACAAAAAATGATATTTTTCTCTTTACTCATTTGTATGTTTTTTATATAATAAAACAACAAAAGAAGGGATATATAATGAAAAGAGAAAATATATATAATATATACATAGACGAAGCCGGTGATGAAGGTTTTAAATTTAATAAACATCCTAAATGTGGCAGTAGTAGATTTTTTGTAATATCAGCGCTTATTGTTTCTGAAAAAGATGATTTGTCTTTAAGCAAGTTGGTTAATGAGCTAAAGAAAATGTTTAATTATCAACCGAAAGATATGTTGATACCCCTGCATTTTGTAAGGATGTCTCATGATAAAAGAAAAGCCTGTGTAAAAATTTTAAAAGATTTTCAAAATTTTACAATTATATCTGTTGTTTTTGATAAGAAGAGCTTGAATAATGAATTTAAAAATACACCATATTTATATAATTTTTCAAGTCAGATTTTATTGGAAAGAATAAATTCTTTTTTAAAATTGAATTCAGCAAAAGCTAATTTGATTTTTGAGCATAGAAGAAATACAAGTTATATAGATTTGCAAAATTATTTGAAGAAGATAATAGATACATCTTTATTTTTAAGTTTATCTTCAAAAACAAAAGAGCAATTAAAATGTTTGCAGTTAGCAGATATTGTAGCTAGTGCGACATATCAAGCTTTTGAGCCTGATTATTATGGCAATTTGGAAGTGAGCTATATATATTCTCTGAAAGATAATTTTTTTCGTTATAATGAAAAAAGTTTTGGGTACGGATTGAAATTTTATCCGTCAAATTCAAAAGTTCTTTCTTCGGAAGATTATAATTGGATAAATAGTGTTTTTATTAAGTAAAAGAAAAAAACTATTGACAAAAATTTTTAATATGTTATAATAAATGTATGGCAGGTTAGCGCCTTATAAACGCGACGCCGGGATAACCCCGTCAGTATCTAAACGAGATATGGTGTGTCGCAAAGGGGACTTGCCTTTTTTTCATTTTGCAAAAGTTTACACCAAAACTAAAAAATCGGGCAAGGATTTTTAATTCCTCACCCGATTTTGTTACTTCTTATACTTCATATTTTACTTCTTCACTTTCTCGGATTATTTCTTTCTGATTAGAAACTCAATAACAGGTTCCAAGCGTCTCTCAAGTTCTGTATCGGTGTCTTGTTCTCATCCCAGCTGAAGTT
>CAJOJJ010000059.1:6871-7355 GCA_905234925.1 uncultured Endomicrobiia bacterium | reverse complement strand
TAGCCTTTGATTTATTTTCACAAAATTTAAAACGACTGTTTTTGGAGTCGAAAACTCTTTTGATATACAAAAGGGCTCTGCTTTCACAGATCCAAAAACATTCAATATTCAGTTATTAAAAATAAAACAATCCTCTATTGTTATTATAAACGAAAATACTTACTATGTCAAGGGAAAATTTTAATAATTATAAAACTATAAATTATTTAAAAATTGTTCCGGATAAAAATAAAATTATCATTGCAGTCGGGGTGATGAATTTTAAAATAAAATTAAAAATAAAATAAACCGTTTTGTTATGAAAAACTCTGATATTTTTCAGCTTAACAAACCAGCCTATTACTATACATAAAATTATTGTATTTAACGGGAGTAAAATATTTGATGTTAAATAGTCGAAGAAATCAAACAGGTTCATACCGAAAATTTTAAAATCCGAAAGTATTCCCATTGATAAAGATACAGGAATTGCCAAAGCTAAAAC
>CAJOJJ010000059.1:0-6863 GCA_905234925.1 uncultured Endomicrobiia bacterium | reverse complement strand
CTGTTAAGGATGCTGCCTTTCTGGATAAATTAAAATTTTCTATCAATGCTGACGTCGGAACCTCTACAATACTTATTGAAGATGTAAATGCAGCAAAAAATAAAAGAATAAAAAACAGTACACCAAAAATATTTCCGTAAGGAATTTGAGAAAATATATTCGGCAAAGTAATGAACGCAAGCCCCGCACCGGAATTAACATCCAGTCCTACGGAAAATACTATAGGAAATATCATAATTCCTGCAAGAATTGCAAACAACGTATCAAGTATTATTATCATGTAAGCACTTCTAACGGTATTGGTTTCCTTTTTCATATAACTGCCGTAAACTAAAATTATTCCCATACCGATACTTAAAGTAAACAGAGCCTGCCCTAACGCAGCAAGCAACATTTCTCCGTTAATTTTAGAAAAATCCGGCATAAACATAAATTTCAGTCCTTCGGACGCATTCGGCAACGTTACGGAAAATGCACAGAGAATTATTATCACTACAAGAAACAGCGGCATCATAACTTTATTGATAAACTCTATTCCTTTATTTACCCCTCTATAAATAAAAAACATAACCACCGCAAGAAATATTGTAGTAAGAACACACGGAAGAACAGATGATGAAACAAATTGAGAAAAATAAGAACTGTAGTCCTGCACCTGACGATTAAATAAATTTAAATAAATATAGTTTACTATCCAACCGTCTATAACAAAATAGAAAGAAGCAATCAGTGTAGGCGTTATAACTCCCATCCATCCGAAAATTTTTAATTTTTTATCTACGGAAGCATAAGCCCCGACATTTTCTTTCTTTGTTCTTTTACCGAAAGAAAGTTCACAAATTAAAGGGAGAGAACAAACAAAAAGAATTATAAAAAGATATACCAATAAAAATGCCGAACCTCCGTATTTTCCCATAATATACGGAAAACGCCAAATATTTCCCAAACCCACTGCAGAACCTACCGCAGCTAAAATAAAACCTATTTTTGTCGCCCACTGCGGACGAATTTTTTCTTCAGACATATTTACTATATACCTTTATTTTTTAATTTCTTAGACAGCCAATAAGCTGATATTCCGACGAAAATTAAAGCAATTACACTTGATAAGCCGTAACTTAAATTAAAACCTATCTTGGCATTTAATATAAACAACATATCTATGTAAACAAATAACAGTCCCGGTAATAATGTAATAAAATAATTTTTTTTATTTTTATATAAATATACCGTCGCATAGAAAAATGTCGGCAGAACCATCAACTGATTTACAAACATAAAATACCGCCATATAAGAGCAAAACCGTCGGGCTGAGATTTTACGATATAAAGCATAACTATTACCGTACAAAATACGGGAATACTTATTAAGAATCTTCCTGCAGCCTTTGACTGATTTATTTTAAACGCATCGGATAATGTGAGCCTTAATGCTCTTAAAGAAGTATCTCCCGTTGTTATAGGCAGTACAACTATTGCTATAATAACAATAAAAGCCAAATACGACGGTACAAAATATTCCGTCATTATTTTTATGGCAGGTACCTGCCCGATAAGATTTTCAGGGACGATATTTAAGCTGTAAACCGTCATTGATGCAGCCGCCCAAATCATAGCAATAAAAGATTCCAAACACATCATCGCATAAAAAATTTTTCTTCCTTCATATTCACTTTTAACCGTTCTTGCAATAATTGTCGACTGTGTGGAATGAAAACCAGATAATAAACCGCAGCTGATAGTCATAAAAAACAGCGGAATAAGATACAACTTTTTAGGATGCATATTGAGATGCATAAAATCAAGTTCCTGTAAACGAACTCCTTTTACAAAAAAGCCTATCGCCAAAAGGAGCGTACCGACTATCAAAATAAAACCAAGTATCGGATAAACGTTACCTATAATCTTATCTATGGAAAACATCGTCGAGAGTAAATAATATGCAATTATTATTCCGTAAATATAAATAATAACTTTGTTGTTTAAAGAAAAGTCCGTAACATTAAAAAATTTTGATGCAATCAAATCCCCTGAAGTGTAAACGAAAACTACTGCAACAAGAAGCATCATTATGGAAATCACACAGAAAGATATGTAATAAACATTTTTACCAAGATATTTTTGAATTAAGCCCGTAACCTGCATACCGTTATTACGCATGGATATCATACCTGCAGCATAATCGTGTACTGCTCCCATAAGAATACATCCCAGCGGTATTAATATAAATGCTATAGGTCCAAACAATATTCCCTGTATCACACCGACAATCGGCCCCATACCGGCAATACTTAATAACTGTATCATTTGGTTTCTTTTTGTGCTTAACGGAACAAAATCCACGCCGTCGTTTATTGCATAGGCAGGAGTAGCTCTGCCGTCGGGAGAGAATTGTTTTTCAACATATTTTGAATAAGTTAAATAACCTACTAATAAAATTAATAGTCCAATTATAAAAGTAATCATTTTTTACTTCCTTAAATAATAAAATAAATTGTTATCTATTTTACAACTTTTAAAAAAAAATGTTAATATTTAAACAGCCCCTAAAACTGTACGGTTAGTTTGCTAAGCAGTTCAATTAAGGTATAATTTTCTTCCGGAACAAAGGTAAATAAAAATCTTGAAATATTTGAACCTAAAGTAAATCTGAAATTTTTGGAAATTTCGTAATCGGCAGAAATTTTAAAACCGAAATTTTGAAAATTATCCGCCTCAACATTAACTGCCGAACCTTTGGTATTATAAAATGCCGAAGAATCAAATATCAATCTGTTTTTAAGAGGAATTACACCAAAGAACGGAATTTTGATACCCGTCGGAAAAACCAAGTCCGATGTAGCCTGACAGGTTATGGTATTTGATAAAACCTGAGTTGCAAGTTTCCCTTTGGAATTTTTAGTCCACGATTGTTGATTATCGTAACGAACACTGAAACGCCATTGTTTTACATTTGTTGCCGTCTGCAATGCCCAATTCAAAATCTGCCCCTGTGACGTAGTTATATCTTTTTCAGTGTCTTGTTCGTGGGAATTAGTAACATCTGCCGACATCAGAATATCATATTTTTTATAGAGTTTGAATTTGTAGTCGCAGCCGTACATGGTACTTTCTCCGAAAGAAGAACCTTCAACAGCAGTGGTTTTATTATTATATTTTAAGTTAAGCTGCGTATCACTCATCCACTTTTTACCGAATAATTTTTCAAATCTGCTCATACCTATCAAAATATCGGGCCAAGTTCTGCTGTAAGAATTTTTTACGGTTCCGGTATTATAAGAATCTTCATCAGCCTCAGTAAAACCGAAACTTACGGTCATTGTTTTTATCGGCATCATTTTTCCTTTCAGATTAAAAGCTTCAAAAGGATTATATCTTCCTATAACTCTTCTGTCATCTCTTTGTAAAACTTTTTTAACTGTATATGAAGATGTGGAATAAACAGGAAGAATTTCTTTTAAAGTATTTCCCCTTACCCATAATCTGTCCATACTTAAACCTACCGACGAGAAATTCTTTTCAACGTTGGAATAAGCATCGGAATCCTGCATTCTGTAAGAAGTGGTAAAAGTTAAACTGTTTAAATATTTTGTTTGTACGATATCTTTTGCCTGCAGATTCCATGTAAGTTCTGTCGTTCCGACTCTCTCTATATATTTTTTCTGTCCTGGATAAATGATGTTTGCAGTGTTTGTGCTGTAATTCAAATCGTAAGTTTCTACGGTATTTATACTGTACAAAACATTAGGCTGAAACCATTTTGCCACCTGAAAATTAAGACTTGCACCGACGTCTTGATTTAAAGATTTATCATAAGAAATTTCCTGATTTGCAAAATATTCTTTATTTTTTTCATTGACTCTTGTTATAACATAGGCAGGAGAAAATATTACTTTATCAAAGAAAGAAAACGGCATCTTCAAACCGTAAGTTTCAGTTTTTTCCAAAGTTAAAAAGTCACTGACTTCCATATATTGTCTCATGGTATCCAAATCAAGAAAAGTATTGGTATCCTGAATATGCTGAGTGGGATAAACTTTATAGAAAGAATTGCTGACCTTGTAATCACCGACGACGCTTGTGGGAAGCAAATCAAAATCAACAGGATTTAAGTAAACCATATTGGCTGATATGGTTTCTTTATCTTCCAATCTCTCGATATTTTCCGTATCCTGTATAAATCTGTTGTATTCCAATGTAATTTTAGGAAGTTCGTTACCGGCAGAAACAACCGTATTGATTTTACCCGTATATGCAACAACTTTACCTTGATCAAGCACGGAAACCTGATCGGATGTATTTTGTAATGCCAACGGCGTAACCGTTTTAGTTTTGGTTAATGATGCATTTATCGGAAGCAAATCCGTCTTTTTATCAAGCTTGATACCTTTAAAGCTTATTGAAGCTGAATCTTCAAGCAAGTCTCTGTCATATGTCCCGGGAGCAAAAGTTTGAAAGTTTTTATCAATGCTTTTTCTGTGTAAGTCCACGCTTACCGCACCGATTTTATCGGTACCTTTCCATTTTAAATTAAAGTCCGCTTTCCATGCACTGCCGTCTTTACTTTTGGCATCGGCGACATGAATTTCGTTTATCCATACTTCTCCGGTATCAATACCGTTTGTTATAATACCTGTTTCTATAAAAGCAACTTTTTGCAAACTCGGATTATTTTTAACGGTTATTGTCCCTGACGTGTTTGATGATGCCCATTTTGCGGTTGCCCCATAGCCCGATTGTTCTATCTCTATAAGGTTCCATTTTTTCACAAAATCTTCAGTTATAGGAATACGATATTCGTAATAATTATTTTCATCTCCGCCGATACGCATAACAAATTCACTTTTATCCTCCGACGATACAGCAGTATTACTTGATACATATACGAAAAATCTGAAACTTCCGTACGATGATATATCAAAACCGGATGAGTAAGTACTCTTTGCAAAAAATTCCGTACTTGAAGTAGAATCATATTTTATTCCCAGAGCCTGTTCATCTCTTATGGCTGAAGAATCTATATCATATAAACCTCTGTAATAAGAATTTGTTATCAAAGAAACATAAGATGGATTATCTCTTCCTATAGAAAAAAGTTCGCTTGTACTTACCGTATTACTCTGCTCTTTCGTCCATTTATTGCCAACGACGGAAATTTTCCCTATCGTCAGCGTTCCAGTATAACCTGTTGCATCGGAACCTGTCTTTTTAAGCGTTACTCTGGCAACTCTTATATTTTTCCATTTTTCTTTGTCTGAATCGGTTGAAATATCCAACGGTATCTGTATTCTTTGCCAGCCTGTAACATTTTTATCTCCGTAAGTTATTCCGTCTACGGTAAAGCTTGACAGATTGGTTTCATAATTATCCAGTCTGTTGTTTCCGTTTATATCTTCAGTATCAAGCCTTCCGTTACCTGCACCGATTTTCGATACGGAAGAATCTCTGTTTGTAAAATCACGTCCTATATCTTCCCAAGGGCTTATAATTCCGTCCCCGTTTTTATCTTCCGTATCCAATATGCCGTTCCCGTCGGAATCTTCATATATTTCGGAAGCAAAATCAACAGTTATGTTTACTTTGTAAAGATTTGCCTTAATCCACATTTCCAAGTATAATTTTTTTGAAAAATCATATCCCGATGCGGAAACAATCTGACCGATGGAAACATAATCACACGAAGATAAATCGTAGTTTAAATCCATAACCTGCTGTTTCTCTCCGGAAACTATTTCAAGATTTTTATCAATGCTTCTTTTTTCAACATCATAATTATTCCAATTAATTGCGCTTGTATTGTATTTTTCGGAACCGTAATCTTTTGGAACTGCAGCGTAAAACCAATCATCGTCAATTAAAGAAACGGAATCTTCAATTTTGGCACTTTCCATTGACTCTATTATAGCTTTACCCGTAGTATTCTGAATATATTTGCTTGTTGCATATTCTCCGCTTGCAGAAAAGCTGAACTTATCGGAAAGTTTCACATCACTTACTTTTGCATCAACTTCTCCGACGAAAGTGCTGGACGGAGTGGAATAAATATCGGGAAGCTTTGTCTCTTCCGCATTAAATTCATAAATAAAACTTCCGCCTATGTTCATTTTATTGTTGAAATCATATTGGGAACGCAAACCTACGAGTGTTGAACCTGCCGAACTTCCCGCAATAGGCGAATAATCGTAAGAAACATCTATTACAACATCTTCCGAAATAAGATCTTCTTTTAAAATAGTTAATATACCTACATCGTAGTCGATAACATAATCTTCATTTATTTTTAAAGTTTTACCGTTTATTATTACCTTTTCCGAAAGAGGAACAATATTGGCTCTTAACGTATATATTTTTACCTTATATTGGTATTGTGCCACAAAATTATATCTGTGGGTATTTGAAGTATATAAGTCATCATGCAAAGGTTTGCCGGTAACCGGACTCAAGTTGAAAACACCGTTTTCATAATCTACCGTTATATTTGCATCATATCCCTCTATATTCGGAAATTTCGGAACGCTTTTTCCGCCGTAAATTGTGGAAGGAACGGTGTCATTGAGATCTCTTACTTCCAAAATAAAATTATCTCTTCCGTTATATTTTGTAATTTGATAATTTCCTAAACTGTAAAAAGTATGAACTTCCGTAGACAAAGCATCGGTATTATTGACATCTTTAATTACCTGCGGGTTGCCTGATGTATCATCCGACAGCCAAGTTCCGTCGGTATACTGATAATCTATTGCAACGACATACTGGCTTGACAGAGCATTCTTAAATGTAATTATGCCTGTATTGTAGTCTATTATGTAGTCGGTACCTGCGGTAAGTTTTATAAAATTTCCGCTGTATGTTTTAGACGTGTC
>CAJOJJ010000058.1 GCA_905234925.1 uncultured Endomicrobiia bacterium | reverse complement strand
TGTTAATTATATTTTTAAGTTTTTCTTCATCTTGGAAATGTACATCGGTTTTTTCCACTTTGCCTTTACGTTCTATGTAAATATTATCCGTACCGTTAACCATAATTTCCGTTATCGTTTCATCGGCAAGCAAATCCTCTATCACGCCAAGCCCGATTATATCGTCAATAAGCAGCTTAGACAATTTTTCTTTTACGGTACTTTCAATTTTGATTTTATATTTAGAGAGCAGTTCCGAAATTTTTGTTTTTATTATATTCGACAAAATATCTTTATTCTGTTCTTCGGAATATTCTTTCATTTCTTCAATTAAATCTTTATGAAGCCTGTCTTTGAGAAGAAAGAACCGCGAAGAATTTAACGAATATACATTGTCCGCATCTAATTTATTTTCTTTATCCGTATTAATAAGAGCAAGAATTTCTGTCGTTTTTTTAACAAATTCATTTTTGCCGTCGTTAAACATAAACTTGGCATTTTGAACTTCCTGCAAACTTTCATAAGATAAATTTATGTTTACGGCATTTTTCGGATAAATATCTGATAATTTTTCGTCAATATTATAGTCGATGCCCGTTTTAAAAACTACGGGAATAAAATTTATATTTTCTTCGACAGAAAATTTTGAAACGATATTTTTATAATTTGTCAAAGATACAGGCTCTTTTGATAAAGGGACAAGAATGTCATCCGAACAAAATAATAAAGTATTCGCTTTACGGTCGTAAACATCATAAGATACAAAAACATCGTCATAAATTTCCGACAGTACCTTTACTATAAAATCAAAATTATTATCAACCAAGATTTTATTTATATCTTTTACGCACAAAATATCGCTGTTTATATCAAGATATGTTCTAAGCATAGATAAATTGATATCGGTTATTATGTGCAGAATATCATCCAAATATTTTACGTTGTTTCTGCCGTAATAACTCCAAACAATACGGCTGTTAGGGCGTAAATCCACAACAATATTTGTTTTATTGTTTTTTACGGACAAAACAGATAAGCCTCTCAACAAAATATTTGTGTTTTGAGGATTATCCGTCTGAAGAATCGAAATTATTTTTGTATTTTTCATTATTTATGATTATAATACTTATTTAGAATTTCATTTACTTCTTTCTGTCTTTTCTGCATATTTAATGCGGTCTGCCTGCTTGAAGAATCTTTTACTTTACTTGCAGAAACTGCATCGGTATAAATATCATTAATTTTTATCGGTTTATTTTGAACAATGACATTATCCGAAAGAGGTCTTAAAATTATTTTTATTGTTCCTTTTTCCCGCGCAAGAAGTATCTTCTGTGCCTGTTCTAAGGATACCGCCAATGTTACCGGAATATTGACGGAAACAGTCTCATCAGTATCTTGATTAACCGTTCCCATAATATTTGTTCCGACGGAAAGGACTAAAAGATCCTGTGCGGCAATACAAGCTGCTTCTTCAAATTCTTTATTTTTTGTTTCATACTCAACAATAGACAATAAATCCACCTTATTGCCTGCCGTAATAATACCGTTTATTTCCTGCGTATCAAAAATAAGAGTCATTGCTCTTTTTCCTTCGGGAATAATGTTTGATACTCCCGTTCCGAAAGAAACAGGTATTATTTTAGAAGACGTTATCTGCTCCCCCTCTTCTATCTGTATTGTGGAAATAAAGTAGGGATTCCCATCCACATAAAAATCCTTTTTATCGGAGATATATTTCGGTTGCGCATACTGTTTAGGAATTATTTTTTCTTTTAAAAATTGATTTGTTATAGTTTCGCCTTGTCCTATTTTTGCAGAGGCAACAACTACTTTTACGGGTTCCGACAGATTTTTATTTTTCTGTCCTGCATCATACAAATATAATGCTGCAAATACGGCAGACAAAAGAGAAAATACGACAACAAAAACAATATTTTTATTCATGAGACTTCCTTAAAGCTGAAATTTAATTAGAAATTAGTAATGAGCAATTAGCAATTTCGGTGTTTTTATAAACATAAATTCCCGACAGAGACACTCTGGAATGACAAGCTTGAGAGAGATATATTCCCGACAGAGACACTCGCACAACATCGCGGGAATAACAAACTCTGTGAATTTCAACAACAATTTCTAATTACTAATTACTAATTCCCAATTGCTAATTGTCTTCTATCATTATCTAACGTTTGCTTCTGAGGAGATTTTATCGTTGGTTTCGGTAAACATGGTATTAACTTTACCGCCGAAGATTTTTACTGCAGAAATTACGACAACTACTACCAAAAAAATTATCAGAATATATTCTACCATACCCTGACCTTTTTTACTCTTTAGGATTTTCATAGCATTTCTCCTTTTATTTTATGACAACATACAACTCTTATTTATCTCTCTTGTGTTTTGCAGATTTACAGCCCGTTCCGGAA
Source organism: uncultured Endomicrobiia bacterium (assembly GCA_905234925.1). Lineage (GTDB taxonomy): Bacteria > Elusimicrobiota > Endomicrobiia > Endomicrobiales > Endomicrobiaceae > Ruminimicrobiellum. The sequence goes on along the minus strand of CAJOJJ010000058.1, from coordinate 4,456 downwards.
AGAACCGACAGTCTCGTTTTAATTTCAAATTCGTCTTTACCTGCCCATTTTAAAATCTTCGGCATATCGTAAGCATAAGTTATCGACACCGAAGACATTTCCGCCGAGGGAAGAACCAAACTTTTTACGGCCGTAAAAAGTTTTGATATATCCAAAATATTAATATCGGCTACAGTATAATCTTTTATATCAATACAAATTTCTTTTATTTTTTCTTTATCAAGCTTTCGTCCTTCTATCATTTTGTGCGTCAAATAATTTTCTATATCTTTCTTTATATCTTCTTTACTCAAAGAAGTATTGGCAATCATATCCGTACCGTATCTTGCTGCCGATACCAACTGCTGCCAAGTTAAAAGAACTCTTGCAAACCAAACAACCGAAAAAATTAAAACTACTATGACAGGCAGAATAAAGACCCCTTCCAAAAATGCCTGTCCTCTGTTGTTGCGTAAAAAATTAATATTAAGCATGGTAGTTTATAACTACAGCTGAGAGCTGAAAAGTTAAAATTTTAATTAGAATTTAGCAATGAGCAATTAACGACAAACCACTTTTTAATTATTATTTTTTATACCGAAATTGATAATTTCTAATTGCTAATTTTCGTTATCGTTTCAAATCTTTGATATTCTTATTTTTTTGCTTTTATTATCTCAAAGCCGGTGTATTTTCTTAAAACTTCAGGAATTACGACTGAGCCGTCTTCCTGCTGGTAATTTTCAAGGATTGTTGCAAACGTTCTGCCGACGGCAACACCTGAACCGTTTAATGTATGAACAAAACCTCTTTTTTTGGTTGCGGCATTTTTATATTTACAGTTCATTCTTCTTGCCTGAAAATCTTTAAAGTTCGAACATGACGAAATTTCTCTGTACATATTTTCGCCACTCATCCAAGCTTCCAAATCATAAGTTTTTGTGGAACTGAAACCGATATCTCCGCTACAAAGCGCCATAACTCTGTATGGGATACCAAGCAGCTGCAATACCTTTTCCGCATCATTGGTTAGAAGCTCCAACTCTTTTGCGGAATCTTCAGGTCTGACAAATTTTACAAGTTCCACTTTATTGAATTGATGGTTTCTGATTAAACCTTTTGTATCTTTACCGTAGGAACCTGCCTCTCTTCTGAAACAGGCCGAATAAGAAGCATATTTTATAGGAAGTTCGTTATCGTCCAACACTTCGTCTCTGTGTAAGTTGGTTACGGAAACTTCCGCAGTAGGAATTAAATATAACTGGTCATCGGGACATCTGAACAAATCTTCTTCAAATTTCGGAAGCTGTCCCGTCCCCCTCATTGATGCTCTGTTGACCAAATATGGTGTCATTATTTCTTTATAACCGCTTTCTCTATGTGTATCTAAAAAGAAACTGATTATTGCTCTTTCCAAAGCACAACCTTCATTCTTTAAAACAGAAAATCTGGAACCTGAAATTTTTGATGCTCTTTCAAAATCCAAAATCCCGAGTTTCTCGCCTATTTCCCAATGATGTTTTGGTTTAAATGAAAACTTGGGTGGTTCGCCTACGGTTCTGACGATAACGTTGTCTTTATCGCTTTTGCCCACAGGCGTTGTCTCGTCGGGGATATTAGGTATTCTTAAAAGAAAATCTTCAACTTTTGTCTCCACCTCAGCTAAAACTTTTTCTTTATCCTGTATTTGAACTCTTAAATTCTCCAATTCTTCAAGAAGTTCTTTTTCCGGTTCTTTGCCGTCTCTTTTCAATTTACCGATTTTTTCGGAATCTGTATTTCTTTTTAATCTCATCTGTTCTATATCGGCAATAATTGTTCTTCTTTTATTATCATTCTCGACAAGCTCGTCAAGATTAATATCTTGATTTCTTTTTTTCAAACCGTCTTTTACAAGGTCGATATTTTCTCTGATTAATTTGATATCCAGCATCATTTTCCTCCGACAAATTGTAAGATTAGAAGATTTGATATTTTACTATTTTTTTAAAATTTTAGCAAAACATTTTATTTCTTTTTGGAAGTTTTTTTCTTTTTCCAAATACTTTCCAAATCGTAAAGCTGTCTCAGATCTTGGCTCATAACGTGGACTATTAAACCGCCAAAGTCCAAAACTTTCCAGTTTACTGCAGTTTTTCCGCCGTCTCGTCTGATAACTTTTACGTCGTAATCTTCTTTAAAAGTCTTTTCAATTTCGTTTACTATTGCATTTATTTGCGGCATTGAATTTGCCGTTACAATAACAAAATAATTTGTAATTTCCGTCATTTTTTTAACGTCAATTACAACAATATTTTCGCCTTTTTTATCATCTGCAATTTGCTTGGCTGCTTTAGCTAATTTTAAAAAATTTATCTTCATTTTATCCTCTTTATAAAATCATTTTAGATATTATATCATATTTATAATTTTTTACAACAAAAAAATGCACTCCGAATAAAATGGAGTGCATTTTTGTTTTTTTGAAAAAATTAAGCGGCGGAAAGAAGTGCGTGGAGTTTATTTGTATTAATATCCAACATCTCGCTCATATCCCTATCCAACTGTAAGTTCTCGGCCAACAATAATTCTATTATTCCGTTCAACACATAAGCTTTATATTCATCCGTTAAATCTTCTTCCTGAAGCATAGACTGAAGTTCTTTCATTATCTCATCCGGAGTTTTATCGGAGAGAGTTTTGATTACATCAGCACCTTCTTTCGGATTATAACTCTTACCTGTCAACAATCTGTATTCTACAAGTCTTGCCATAAGCTCATTCATATTGTCGATTCTGTCGGTATCTTTTAATTCAGGAAGAACATTATTAAGTTCCATTCTCTGCAGCATACCATCCAATATGCCCAGCATTTCGCTTCTCGACAGATTTTCGTTTTCTATCCTTTCATATAAAATCCGATTCTGTCTTGAAACAATACCCTGTTTGTCGGCTGTTTTTATTAAATCAAGCAGGAAATCTCCCGGAGCGTTATCGGTAATTTGTTCCGTTTTCATTGTCTGCAAAACTTTTATATTCTTTGCTATCAAATTACCGGTAAAACCCTCATCCGAAATAAACAAGTCTAAAGTTCTGCCAAGCCTTACTCCTCTTGCTTTTTCTTTTTCAGCTTTCTGCTGAGGAGTATCGGCAAACATTGCCTTAATTATATCAAACATCGTAATACCGTTTTCCGCAGTATTTTCTTTGCTGATTTCTCTTAACACAACACCGTCAAAAGCAACTGCAGCCCCCATATTGATAAGACTCTTGATATTATCCGACGTCAGAACAATATTTTCTTTTTCTTCTCTTGAAATATTAACAATAACATTCGACAAATCGCCTTTCATGGTTATTGCCTGATTATAGTTTACAACCTGTTTCTGATTCTTGATCGGATTTTCCGAAACTGCTACTGATACACCGTCTATATTTATTTTATCCGCACCTTCTCCAAATACAACAATATTCATTCCGTTTTCTTTTGCCAAAGCTACGGCACCGTCTATTTCAGGCGTAACCTCTATCATAATATTATCTATGCCTTTTTCTTTCAATGCTTTAATTGCTTCAACGGTAACTTCGCCTGCTTTGTAAGTTCCGAAAATATTTGCAGGTTTGATTATCATATCTTTCAAAGCCTGTACTCTTGTATTTGTATAATTGAGCAAACCTTTTGCTATTGCTCCTTTGAGGCTGTTCGTACTTACGGCAAGAACTGATTTATCTTCGGTATACTCATCGGTTATATCTTCCTGTCCGTCAAGCAGCGACGGTGTGATATAAAGAACTTTTTTATTTATCTGACCGACAATATTTCCTGCTTTAATATCGTCAAGAATACCTCTTACAGCATCTTTACCGTCGAAATCTCTATTTGCAATATCTTCGTAGGCAATTATATCCAAGTTCCCGTTTTTCATTGCAAGTTCACGCAAAGCTTCACTGCTTTCGCTATATATTATATTTCCCGTCTCGCCGGTAATCGTTCCGCCGGTATAATTCAACAATATCATTTTTACTTTCACACCGCTTTCAGCAAGTGCTTGAGCTTCGGCTATTGCCGTATCATCCGAAGCATCAACTATCGCAACAACTTCAGCTTTCACTTTAAACAAGGAAGTTATATTCAATATCTGCATCTGCAACCATTCGTTAGCAGCTCTTATTAAGTTCTGTAAAACTTGCGCAACAGGTTCTTTGCCTGTATCAATTTGTGCTTTAGCCGGAACTATATACATATCTTCTTTTCCAAACTCAGAAACTGTTACATACAATGTGTTATATTGTTTCTTTGAAGATTCGTCTATATTTTCTTTATCTTTAAGCTTTGATACCGTTAATATTATTTTCCCATCAATTTCTTCAGCATCAATTCTCACATTTTCAAGTATTACATTTCCGCTATCATCTTTCTCAAATCCTAACGGCTCTAAAATATCAGGTCTCAATAATAACTCTTCTTTTGTTGCGTTATTGATTCTTACATTCCCTT
>CAJOJJ010000057.1 GCA_905234925.1 uncultured Endomicrobiia bacterium | reverse complement strand
TCTTGTCTGTCATTCCCGAAACGCCGTTGGTTTGGAATCTATGGTATAAAAATACCGAAATTTCTCATTTCTAATTGCCGTCTTACGCTGCCGTTAAAACAAGAACAATATTTTCCCTTTCTTTCTCAAGCTGATGTTCATCTTTCAGATTTTTCTGAAGTTCGACAGCATCAATATCTTCAATCATATATATTACATTTTTAACCTGTTGTGCAATGCTTTCTTTCGGAGCGTATTCGGCGGATACTGCAATTCTTCCTATATTATATTCAAGCACGTCTAAAATTATTTGCTGCAGCAAAAGGCTTCTTTCAATGTTTCCGTTTACGGAATTATCCTGCGGGAATGCTTCCAAATTAATTAAGGAAATAAAATTTCCGTCAAACACATTATGGTTTGTATTTATAACGACCATATCGTTAAAATCTTCGTTTTCCTGCTGCATTACATACAGGGGATAATCTACCCCGCCGGAATTAAATTCATCGCCGGAAAAAATAATATTATCTGCAGAAATTCCGCCCGCAATTTCCGCTCTGACAGGAACGGATTTATTTACACCCGTCTTATAAACGCTTATTGTTGTTTGTCCGGAACTTACAACTTCCAAGTCGGGATGTGATGCCCGAACGATATTAGCAAAATATTGTACAACTTTTGCTCTTACGGTATTAGGCCTGAACGGTGAAATTACAAACCGTACCGGACTTTCAAAATCTCCTCTCAGGTCTGCTCCTTTGTCAATTTTTTCAAAATCTTTTATCAAACGTGATGCTTCCTTTCTGTCTGCGTTATCCTTGGAAAAATACAGCCTTGCCATTTCCATTAAGGACATAATTTTCATAACATTAAGAAATTCTTTTTTATTTAAGCCTTTGTTTATTGCAGTTCTGTAAATGTCATCCAACTGTTTAACGGCTTCCTTTCTGGAAAAAGTTCCCCAAGGATAAATAAAATCTTTTATAATATCGGGAACTTCCGTATTGATATTTATTAACTTCCGTATAAATTCCTTGTAAGTTACATTATCTCTCTGTCTTAACTCTTTTGTTTCTTTTGCAAATCTTTCAAAAAGTTCGTACCACTGTTCGCTTAAGTCACCAAAAATTTCTTCTAAATCATTAAATGTTTTTTCATCTATTGAAGATTTTGCAACATAGTCCATATAATAATCGTTCTGCACGTATTCTCCGTTTTCAATGTTGCATTGCATAGCGGCATTTTCTATGTATACCGACGGTATAAAAGAACTTATTTGTTTGCCGAGAGGTTCCAGCCTTTTCTTGGCAAGGTCTAAAATATTTCCCGTAATGGGAATAGGATTTGCAATTCCATATAATGTCAGTATGGAAAAAACTTCCTGAATTTTATCGTTAAACGGTTGGCTTCTTAATGCAAGGTTATCGTCCAAATCGGCAAAATTTCTTACACGGGAAAGAATTTCCATTTTGTTCAGATATTTTTGTGATGCTGCAAATTTACCGAACGAATTTATATAAAATTCCAGCCTTTCTCCGTAGGTATTATAGAAATATATATTTCCGTTTTCAGTTTTAAATGTACATCCGTTTTTAAGTGCATATATTATTCCCGCACGCTTTGCCGGGTTATCATAAACATCAATTTGTTTTAAAAGCGTTATAAGTCCGTCCAACAGAGTTTCGTTTTCCTGAAGATTATTCCAATTTAAATTATCACGTAACGTTTCTAAAGTAAATTGTATTTCCCAAATATCAATTTCGCTTTGAGGAGCATAGCCTGATATTTTGCTAATTAAGGTATTAACTTTCTTTAAATCAATTCTGTTTACCATAAACAGATAAAATCTTCTTACACTCTGTATTGCGGATGCGATTTTTGTTCTGAATAAAGAAGCGTTCATAAACCTGTAATTTTTTATTGCTTCGTCGCAGGCGGTCTCCAAAACTCCGCCGGTAACTCTTATTCCGTTATCCTGCAGAATTTTAGTTCCCTTGTGGCTTTTGTTTGCGGAATAAGAGCCGAAAACCAGTCTTTCTATCCCCAGAACGGACATTGTTTTTACACATTTATTGCACGGAGCAAGAGTGCAGTATAAAGTTACTTTCGACAGAGGACTGCCAAGCTGCTCGTTGACGAATTTTAAAACGGCATTGCTTTCATCAAAAACCGTATCTATACTGCGTTTCTTTGTATAGTCCAAGGATATTCCTAAATTTGCAAAAATTATAGGGTTTCTCTCAAAAATTCTGTTCGTTATATCCTGTCCGTTAATTACTGCAAGGTCTAAAAGATTATTTAAAAATTCTCCTTTTTCCGTCAGCCCGCCCGTAGGCAGTCTTTCAAATTCATTGATATAATTTTTTAGAAAATCTATAAACGTTAATGTTTCTGCGTGCAGAACGCTGTTTGTATTATTAAAATTCTTTCCCGTAACAATTGTTGACGATGGCTGTTCCTGTTCTTCTTCGTCGGTATCTGCACCGGTTTCCAAGCTTATGTATGCACCGATGGGAGGCTGAATAAACGTAGTTAAAAAATTTCTTGTTTGCCGTGCCAAACTTACCTGTTTTAATGCGGCATTCATATTTTTTTCGTCTGCGCCGCCGAGTTCCGTATCATAAAGTTCATAACTTATCGTTCTATTTTTAAAGCTTAATGCTCTCAAAATTTTTGTGGCGGCTTTTTTTATTCCGTTTTTAAATTTATAAAAATTCGAAGGTTCCGTCTCCTGTTTTATCCCGTAAAACTCTCTGAAGTGTTCATTATTGTTTGTCATAAACTGCAGCATTTCGTCGGTATTTGCTGCGGAAGAATAATAAAAATATACAAATCTGACAAAAAATATCGTCAAAGACGGATTCCTGCTTAAATTATCCAAAAATCTTTTGTTTATGTAAATGTTTGTTCTGTCATATTCCTGTTCAAATTTTACCGGTATCAGGTTTTCCAGCAGGCTGTCATCGCTTGTTATTTTTATACGTGTATTTCTTCCGAACAGATTTATTTGTCTTGCCGTGTTTTGAATGTCGTTAACTGTTTTTTCTCTTTGTTTTACGGAAATTTTTTCTTTCGTTTTTGCGTTTTTCGTGTTAAAAAATGTCTTTTCAAAAACAGTTCCGTTATAATTTATTGAAATTATGTTATCTAAAACAATAATTTTAATATTTTTATCTCTCAGTATTTTACTGTTTTCTATCCAGGAATTTATTTCTCTTTGGAAAACTGCATTGTTTTTAAAAAATATTTTCCAAGAAAAAACAATATCCGATATGTTGTTTATTGTATCGTCGTTAAATCCAGTTTCGAAAGCATTTAAAAACAATTTGTTAAATGCAGCGCCAAATGCGGAAATGTTCGGTGTTAAAACAATGTATGACCTGTTTAATTTTTTCAGCTCTTCCGTAAGTCCTTTATGAAAACCGCCCGCAATAATAATTTTGTCGGTATCGTCTTTTGTTAAAGCTGCCGCAAAAATTTTGTTTCTTTTAAAGTTGTTGTCGTAAAATGTAAAGAATTTTTCGTTGTTAAGTATTGTAAGTGCAAATACAGCTTCGTTTTTGGGAAGATATTTTTTTATAAGTTCTCGTGCATACTTTTTGTTCTCTTTAAGTTTTGTGTAGTCTTCAGGCAGTATGTTCATATTTGCCAGGTCTTTAAGGTATGAACAATATTTTTCTAAAGAGAATATCTCGTTTTCCGTCTGCTCCAAATTTTCTTTTGTAAGTAAACTGTTTTCAAGCATCTGTTTTTCGTATAACAGTTTAACGGAATTTATCTCGGTAATAATTTTTGTTTTTTCCAGAAACAGCATCAGCTCTTTATTGCTTTTTGCTTCGTTCGGCATATTTTCGTTTATATAGTCGTAAAGTTTTGCATAGCCGTATTGAGAGTTAAGCTTTAACAGTTCGTAAATTTTGGGATAAGTTTTGTATTTCGCGATGAAATTTTTAAACTGTCTGTTTAATTTATTTTTGTTAATTTGCGATATTTTTTGAGAAACACTTTTGTATTTATACAGGTTGGGGTACTCTTTTTCATTGAGAGGAATTTCCGCAAGTTCTAAATTTTGTATTGCCGTAATTCTGTTTTCTATAAAATATTTTTTCATGTAGGCGATTTTAGCCGATACTTCGTTTGCAAGGAAATTATTAATTTCTCTGTTTTCCGTTATCTCGTTATAAAGTTTAAGATTTTCAAGATATATGTTTTTATTTTCAATTCCTTTTATTTCTTTGTTCTTTGTAAGGGCAAAATATTCGTAGGCACTTAACTGCGAATTTTCAAAAAGATTTTTTATTGTGTGTTTTTTTATGCGGTTGTCGGGAATATCGTTTAAAACGGAAACATTTAACGTTTTATCAAAAACACCTTCGCCGTAAATATCAAACTTTCCGTTCTTTGTCAGTGCTTCTATAGTTTTGTAAATATTATTTTGAACGGCATAATCGTTATGAAGATCCTGAATAATAACAACAATAGGCTCATTTCCGCTTTCATAACTGTCCGTCACAGACGAATAATTCAAAAAGTCAGTCATTGCGAACGAACTTTGTTCGCGTGGCAATCCGGTGTCGTTGTCTTTTGTCGTTGCCGTTGTAGTTTGTTGTACATTGTCGTTTTCCGTTTTCAGTTGTTGTTTATTATACATTGTACCTTGTACATTGTACATTGCCGTTTCGCCGTTTACAAACAACAGCAACGATAAAAAAATAGGAAATAATTTTTTTATAAAATATCTCATACTATAAAGTATAGTATAAAACAGAAAAAAATTAAAGACTTTTTTGTATCATATCTCGCTTTTTCAAAAATCCGTTTACTTATCACTTTTAATTTTGTATAATAAGATAATATTATTAATGTTAAAATTGTATAGTTTAATAATAAAAATTCAATAAATTTTGTTCTTTTGTCATTCCGTGTGAACAGTAATGTTCAGACACGGAATCTATGTTAAAGTTCATTTGCATTATTGTAGTTAAAAAGGTCTGTTATACCGCACTTGATGCGGTATCTCGTAGTTGTCGTTTAGTCTGTCATTCCCGAAAGTTGTAATCGGGAATCTATGGTACAAAACACCGCTTTGGTTGTCATCCTGAGCGAAGCGAAGGATCTTGCAGTTGTTGTTTGTCGTTGTTGTTGCTGATCTTCCGATTCTCCGACCCTCCGACCATCTGCTGTTATTGTCGGGGATCTCGCAGTTGCCATTTGGTCGTCATTGCGAGGCAGGCGAAGCCAACGAAGCAATCTTGTTTGTTGTCTGTCATCTCGAGTGAGTGAAGCGACGAGAGATCTGTAGTTGAGTTGTTGCCGTTTATTGTAGTTGTCGTTTAGTCTGTCATTCCCGAAGGTCGTAATCGGGAATCTATGGTATAAAAATACCTTAAGCTGTAAACAAAAAATTCCGGAGGAATTTTAAATGAAATCATGTTTTATGGGGTTAGGATATATCGGGTTACCGACGGCAATTATTGCCGCTAAAAACGGTATCGAAGTTATAGGTTGTGATATTAACCAAAAAGTTGTTGATATGACAAACAAAGGTATTCTTCACATAGTTGAACCTAATTTACAACAATACCTTCAGGAAGTTGTTTCAGCAGGCAGTTTAAAAGCATCAACAAAACCTGAAGTTTCCGATGTTTATCTGATAGTTGTCCCCACACCGTTTAAAGGAAACCACGAACCGGATATATCCTATGTTCAATCCGCAACGGAAATGGTAATTCCATTATTGAAAGAAAATGATTTGTTCATAATAGAAAGTACTTCTCCCGTCGGAACTACAGAACTTATGACAAAACTTATATTTTCCAAAAGACCTGAACTTAAAAATAAAATCTATATTGCATATTGTCCCGAAAGAGTTTTACCGGGAAATGTTATTTATGAACTTGAACATAACGACAGAGTTATCGGCGGAATAAACGAACAATCTACCGAAAAAGCTATCTCGTTTTACTCTAAATTTGTAAAGGGTAAACTGCACAAAACTAATGCAAAAACTGCCGAAATGTGCAAGCTGACGGAAAATTCAAGCCGAGATGTTCAAATAGCATTTGCAAACGAGCTTTCCATTATTTGCGATAAAGCAGGCATAAATGTTTGGGAACTTATTTCATTAGCAAACAAACATCCGAGAGTAAACATTTTAAATCCGGGTTGCGGTGTCGGCGGACATTGTATAGCTGTTGATCCTTATTTTATTACTGCGGATTTTCCTATAGAATCACAATTGATAGCCAAAGCAAGAGAAATAAATAATTATAAAGCTTTTTGGTGTGCAGAAAGAATACAAAATGAAGCATTAAAGTTTGAACTGCAAAATAATAGAAAACCGAAAATTGCATTAATGGGACTTGCTTTTAAACCTAATATAGATGATTTAAGAGAATCACCTGCACAGCATATCGTCAGCAGAGTATTGGAAACCTGTAACGAATGTGAAATTTTTATAGTTGAACCTTATGTTACCGAACACAAAATTTTCAAATTAACAAATTATCAAGAAGCTTTTGAAAAAGCGGATATTGTTGCTATTTTAGTCGCCCATAACCAATTTAAGAAATTTCCGGATGCAAGAAATAAAAAAATCCTGAATTTCTGCATCCCGGAAATTGGAAGAGTTTGAAGATTAGAAGATTTGAAGATTGGCAACGGCAAACGACGGAACGACAGAAATTTAAAGTATAGCGGAATTATAATTATGAATAGTTATAAAGATTTAGAAGTTTGGAAAGATAGTATATTACTGATAAAAGAAGTTTATAGAATTATAAATCTTCTTCCTAAAACAGAAGAATATAATTTAAAGTTGCAATTAAGACGAGCTGTAACTTCTATAGCATTAAATATTGCAGAAGGTAAAGGCAGAAAAAGTAAAAAAGATTTTGCAAACTTTT
>CAJOJJ010000056.1 GCA_905234925.1 uncultured Endomicrobiia bacterium | reverse complement strand
GCTGCTTCTTCTGCAGGTGCTGCTTCTTCTGCAGGTGCTGCTTCTTCTGCAGGTGCTGCTTCTTCCGCAGGTGCTGCTTCTTCTGCAGGAGCTGCTTCTTCTGCAGGTGCTGCTTCTTTATCGGTAACAGCTTCACCAGCTTCTGTTGCTATTTCTGCTGCACCGCCGGGATTTAATATAGGATCTATCACATCTGTTAATGTTTCAGTTGCTGCTTCAGCTGCATCTGTTATTGTGCTGCTTTGTTCCGCAGACTGTTCCGCAGGTGCTGCTTCCTCTGCAGGTGCTGCTTCCTCTGCAGGTGCTGCTTCCTCTGCAGGCGCTGCCTCTTCCACAGGTGCAGCTTCTTTTACAGGCGCTGCTTCTTCTACAAAAACTTCTTCCTGCTGTGCAGGTTCTTCATAAACAGGTTCAGGCTCAGAATAAGATTCTTCCAGTTCTGAATATGACTCTTCAGGTTCTGAATAAGATTCAAAAGCATCACTTTCAGCACTATCACTAAATGAATCCTCAGAGGAATCTTCTTCACCAGAATCCAATTCTTCAGCATAAGCAGGTATCGTAGCATTCGCCGTTACGACAATTGCCGCTACCGCAGGCAACACAACCTTAGGTAATTTTTGAACAAAATTTGAACTTATAACATCTCTAAATCCGTTATTTGACGTAATTTTTTCTATAAAACTTCTAAAGCCTTTTACTCGATCTTCTAATTTTTCTTTTATTTCATCCTGTTCTTTTTCGGCTTGCGCATTTCTCTGTCTTATTTGTCCGGCAACTTTTTCTAAAGTTTTATTATCCATATAAGTTTTTAATTCATTTTGAGTTTTCTTTGCTCTATTTAAAGAACTAACATTTTTAAATATGGTAAATGATACAAAGCCTGCCACTAACAATGCCATTGAAACAAAAGGATTCATAAACTGTATTCTTGATAATGCAGCCATAACTGCACCGAAAACGGTAAATTTTAACATCCCTGTAGTTAAAAATCCTGCAATATATCTCTTATTATTATTAAAGAAGTTTGATATATAGCCTAAACCTTTTATTTTAAGAGCAGCTTGTTTTTGTATGCTTAATTTTAATTGCGGTAAATAAGTTTTTTCTAAATTATTAACAGGTTCATCTATATTTTTGGCTGAAAAAAGTTTACGTGCGGCAGAACCTATAATATTACTGCCTATCATTAAAGCAATAATACCCATAGCAATTATCGGTAACGCTGTCATAACAACTGCACCTAAATTGATAGATAACAATCCGAATGCTAATGCAACAACAAATCCGGCACCGGCAAAAATAGAACTGCTTTTTATTGACATAAAATCTGTTTTGCCTATATATTGAGCAGCTAAAAATATCCCCAAAGCTAAAATAACCAAAGGTATAGAAACATGAAGAACTGCAATTGCAAATACGGATAAAGCAATTGCTATACCTGAAGACAAATTGGTAACAGCACTGCTTGCTTCATCAGGAACAACATTTGACATAATTGACAACTTCTTAGCATTCTTTACTAAAAGAACCAATCCGGATAGTACACCTATTACGGTGAAAACTACTGCAACAGGAAGTAAAGAAGAAGAGAATATGCCTAAAAGGCCAACAACAAGCCCACCCATCAAAGAGGTTGTTGCAACAGATGTCAATATTTTATCCGATACGGAAGATAATGCCTTTTTAAAATTAGCGAAATTCGGATTACCTTTAAAATCGGATACGGCAAACTTCATTTCCGATTCACTGTTGTATTTTTGAACTTTATCTATTACCGTATTTTTTAATACTACTAAAGCTATAATACCTACGGCTATTATAGCAAGCATTAATACCGGAGATGCCGTAATCGATACAAAAATTCCGGCTATCGCTGAAAGCCATCCCGCACTACCCAACATACCAATTGCAGACATAACAACTAAAGACGGAATAACAACGGCTAAAGTTCTTACTAATATAGGAGAATAAGATTCTACAAACTTTAAAATACTGCCTAAAACATTTGATATAACACTTTTTACTACGGATTCAGGTTTATAAATATCTCCGTCCAAATCTTTTCCCAACACTGCGGAAGAGTAAACACCGTTACCGATTTTAATTCTAAAATTTCTTACGGCTTGAATTTGAACACCGTTGAAGAATCCGTTTAATGTTCTGTAGGCTCTGTCAACGTTTTCAACTTGAGGATCTATTTCTGCCATTCTTTCAAAACTTGCCAACAGACCGTTCCCCATTTCAGAGAAAGATTTTGTATCGGATTCCTCTATTGCAAGATTAAAATCTTCATAAGCTCTTGAAAGGGTTCTGAGATTTTGAGCTTTTAATCTTTCAACTATATCCATACCGATTAAAACTTTATCTTCTCTCTCTATAATTTTGCTTCTATATTGTCTATAAAAATTTTCTGCCGCAATCTTTGCTCTTTTTTCCGAACCGGCTTTTATTCTTTCTATTTCTTTTTCCGTTAATTCTCTTTTTAAATTATCTTTTGCTTTTTTCAAAGATGCTCTAAAATCTGCATTATAATAGCTTCTATATTTATCTTCTTTATAATAATTATACCAATCCTCTTCAGATAAATTCTCTGCTATTTTTACATAATCTTCTTCCGTCAAATCTCTGCCGAAAACAAGCTGCTGCCAACTTGGTTTTACAATTCTGCCTTTAGAATCGATTTCCGATTTTTCTCTGGAATAAGCAGCAAGTATAGCTTTATACTGTTTTGAAATATTATCCTTTAAATCACCTTTATTCTGAATACTTTCACTTCTTGCAAGCTGTTCATCAAATAAAATATCTTGTAATTTTCTATATAATTTCGATGCTCTTTCAAAATTTTCGGATTTAACGGCATCTTCTATTTTATCTATCAAAACTTGTTTTGTGCTGCCTTTTTCATCACCGAATTGCTGTTTTAAAGATTCAACGGAATAAACTCTTCCGAACGTACCCGTATCACCGCCTCTACCGACTCTGGCTTGAAGCTGTTGTTCCGTCAAATAACTTCCGGTATTTGTATCAATTAAATCTAACTGCTGAACTTCCTGACCGTTAACTCTTCTTGTCCTTAAGTCAAGACCTGTAGTAAATGCAGATGTCACTATTGCAACTCTGCCGTTAGTTTTAACAAAATCTTTTAAAGATTCTATATATGCATTTCTGTCGATATTCCACTGAGGATTGTTTGCACTCCAAAAACCAAATTCTATGTTGTTTGCTTTTAAATATTCAATAATTGCAGCTCTGTCTTTTTCATTATCCATTCTTATAACTACAGTGCTGTTGCCTTTACTTAAAAGCTCCTTTATCTGATTTTCTATTTCTTTCTGTTTTTCTTCTTCGCTTAACAACCATCTTGTTTCTCTTGGAAGCTGATATGCAACCTCCGTAGATTCAACAATTTCAACATCTTTACCAAACAATCTTCTTATAACTCTTCTGCTTGCAGCCAAAGAACCCGAATATGCAGAATTCTTATTTCCTGCAACATCCTTCAAAAAGTTTTTGTTTGTCTGCTCGCTTGCTGATATTGTTTCCACACTGTATTCTTTTAACTTAAATCCTTCATTTTCATATTCTACCAATTTTTCCAAGAATAAGTGTCTCCAATCACCCAAATGTTCCCCTACAGCCAAAATACCGTTATGCATCGGGAAAACTTTTCCTTCTGCATCTATACCATATCCGTCCGCTTTATCTTTTCCGTCTCTATATTCTCTGATAACACCAAGAGCCGATTCTAAATATGTTCTCCAGTCGCTATCCGTTAATCCCGGATATTTTGCTTTAGCGGCTTCAAAAGACGCTTCATATATGTTATCTCTTCCAAATCTGCCAAAACTGTCGGTATTTATTTTAAAAGTTCCGTTCTGTAAACTGTAAGGAGCTCTTTTATCCAAAGGATTATCACCGTATTGTCCATACATAGACAATGCCAAATCCATTATTTCTAACATTGCCTGTTTTTTCTGTTCGGCATTTTTTACTTTTTTACTGCTTGCAATAGTATTTGATGTATTACCGCCTTCAACATAACCTACGTGACCTTCATCATGCATTGTAAAGAAATTTTGTGTTTCGGAAAATTCTCCTCTCTGATATAAATGAGAAAAAGAACTTAAAGTATAACCTACAACTGCACACTGTTGCTGCAATTGTGCCAGACTTCCGTTAAAAATACTGTCGCCTTTTGAGTCTATTATATGATATTCGTCTTTGCCTGAAGCATCTTTCTTTATATAACCTACAGTAATAGGCTGACTAATACTTGAAATAACTTTGTTTTTAAACAACAGTTGTTTAATTTCCGTACTGTTTAAAAAGTCATAAAAACCTTTAGAATCTCCCATTAATTGAGAATCTTTCGTCATATACAAGCCACAAGATTTTGTAACGCCAAAACCTTCTTTTGCTTGATTTATTAATATCTGTGCTAAAGCCAATTGACCGGCTTCAGTTTTTCCTCCGCCTGTTCCCAAATGAACATTTTTGAACTGAGAAATATATCCTGCAGTTTTTATCTGTGCATAAGCCTGAAGTATGTTGAAACTTTCACCATATTTATTTCTGCCGTTTTCCAAAAAAGTTTCTATCAATTCTTTATTAAGTTTCGTTGCGTCGGATAAAGCTTTTACCAAATCTTTGCTTAAAGGTTTGTCATAAGAATAATCCGATATTAAGTTTCTGATATTTTTTTCTTTTACGTTAAGTATAGTGCCTAAATTTCTTATTGAAGGAGCTCTGGCTACAACAAAATTTCTTAAGAAAATTCTTACAAAAGAAGAAACATAATCAACCGTATCACCCAGCCCGACGATAAATTCCGGCATATCGGGATGATTGATATGTCTTAATTCATGAGCAACAAATGTAGCAAACAGTGCATTGTTTGCAATACCCGTTTTAAACTCCGTGCCATCCATAAAAAGGCTATTTATAAGAGAATAATTGATGTGAACCTGTCCTTTTGATACATCGGCAAAATTACCTTTTGCAACAGACAATTTCCCTATTTCTTCACGAGTAAAACCTAATTCAATAAATTTGTTATTGATTTTTTCAGCTATATCGGCTGATACATTCTGGTCGGATTCTGCAATTTTATTCAGTGTTATAATCTGCTGAACTTTACCTAATACGGGAATAGCAGAAACACCGAAAAATACTTTTAATACTACGGAAATCACAGGAACACTTGCCGTAGGCAAAACAAAAGCTGCCAATGCCAACACACCTGCAATAGCTGCAGTTGAAGCCACAACTTGCAAAACACTTGAAACGGACTTCTGCATACCTGCAGGTTTTTCCGTTTCTTCAAAAATTCCCGTCGGTTCAACAGTCCAATTTTTTTCATCTACATTATAGCTGTATATTTTATCTCCGACGGTTGCTTTTATGGAGTTGCTTACGGATTCATACTTCAAAGCCACTTCATCACTTGAATAATTACTTATATTTTCAAGTTTGTTTGTTCCTGCCATTGCAGCAACTATTACAGCTCTTACTGCATCCGCATCTCCGTTAAATATAGCCTGCGACATATTCAATGCTGCCAATGCCTGGAAAGAAATTTTTGCCTGTTCCTGAGCTATTCTGTAATAAGTTTCTTCGGCAATTTTAGTATCACCAGTTACGTTAGGCGTAATAACGATATTTGTAATATTTGCATTCGATAAAAGTTCCGATAACCCCTGTGTATGGAAACCGCCGGTTACCGTAATATAAATTTCTTTTGCATTTTTAAGAGAATTCATCGTCTGCGCAAGTTCATCCGAACCCGCAACGGTTTTTTCGATTTTACCGGCATTTAAAACATCTTTCATATTTTCCATAAAATAAAAGTTTCTGTCGAAGTTTATTTTATAGAAAGTATCCGACATTGCTTCATAATCCGCCAACGCAACAATTTCTCTGTTGTCGATATATTTTACCCAGAGATTTTTAAATTTTTCAATATTTGCCTGATAATATAAACAGTCGTCTGCAGTAATTTTGCCCGTTAAATAATCCTGATAATATCTGACAAAATTGCTTAAAAATACCACTTCGGTTTCTGATTTATTTTCGGCAAATCTGTCATTAATTTCATCTTTAAAATTCTGTTCTTCGACGATAAGTTCCAATGGATTTATTCTCTGGCTCAATTCGATATAAGCAAAGAATTTTTCCAGTTCGGAAAAATTGCGGGACAAATCCAAAGAATAATCCCCTGAAAGTTTTATCAAATAACCGTACAATTTATCCATTTGAGAGAAGTTTTTCGTTCCGTCCAAGAGCATCTTGTATGCATTGTAAGGAAGAACTTCTTTAAGCCTGAGGACAAATGCCTGAAGCTGCTTTGTAGTTTTTTCGTAGTCGATTTCTTTCTGTCTTTTGAGCATTTCGATATAGAGTGCCAAGTTGGGGTAATTATCTATATCAACAGCAAGTTTTTCCGCATATTTGTTCATCAAAATGAAATATTTTTTCGGTTCGATATTTCCAGAAACATATTTAGCGGAAAGTTCTTCAATTTTTTTCTGCTGTCTGTTGTAATAATCGTTCTGCAGTTTTTTAACCGTATCTTTTATGGAATCAAAATGAGCCGAAATATCTTCCTGATTATCAATTAAAGCACCGAATCTCTTCAAGTTGTCGAAATAAGCTTCTTTATTTTCCAAACCTTTAATTATTTCCGTTTTGTTTTTTGAAGCCGAATAATATTCCGCACCGGTCAATCTTCCTGCACTGAGCAGTTTATTCATTACGGAATTTTTAATATCTTCATCTTTTGCAGCCGTAAGCCACTTCGTGCTGACCTGTCCGTAAGCACCTTCGAGAAACACATTTTTTATTCCATACTTCTCGTCGAACATAGATATGATATTGCTGATATTTTTCTGTACTTCAGGATGACTGTGCAAATCCTGTATATTTATAACCACTTTATCACTTGCTTTATAATTTGCGGAAGTTATTTTTCCGTAAGAATATGGGAGATTAAAGTCTTCAAAAACCTGCTTAAATTTTTCCGTAGCTCTCTGGTTATCCAAAACCATAGCAACGGCATGTCCGTAAACACCCGTCAATAAGAAACAGTTTACGACAACAATAGCCGTAATTTTGACGGCATTTAAGGACAATACCCAGTTTGCGGTATTGGTAAAGAGTTTCTTCGCTCCGCTCAGAATGACAGAACTGCGTTCTGTACGATAAAGGAGAGATTCCCGACTACTGCCTTCGGAAATGACAACCCCTTTTGTCATTGTGTTTTGTTGCCCGATCGGGCGGTCTTTTGTCTTTCCGAAATTTTTAAGCAAGTGTTTTATGTTCATATTTTCTCCCCGTTTTTGTGCTCCCATACACAAAAACAGCCCGGCTTGCTATACAAGCCG
>CAJOJJ010000055.1 GCA_905234925.1 uncultured Endomicrobiia bacterium | reverse complement strand
CGTTTTGGAATTGTTTGTTAATACTATTCCACCCTCGCCGGTAGTCATATTTTTGGTAGCATAAAAAGAAAATGCACCCGCATCGCCTATTGCACCCACTCTTTTATTTTTATATTTTGATAAATGTGCCTGACAGGCATCCTCAATTAAAGCAAATTTATATTTTTTCTTAAGTTTTAAAAGTTCTCCCATATCGCACGCAAGACCGTACAAATGCACACATATAACGGATTTAACATTTTTTTCTTTTTTCAATATTTTTTCTACGGATTTAGCGTCAATATTATAAGTTTTAGGATCAATATCCGCAAATAAAGGCTTAGCTCCGCAATAAAGAACCGAATTTGCCGTTGCAATAAAAGTGAACGGCGTTGTAATAACTTTATCCCCGGCTTTTATCCCGCATGCAAGAAGAGCAGCGTTAAGAGCCGTTGTTCCGCTGGAACAGGCCGCACCAAACTTTGCTTGTGAAAGTTTAGCAAACTTTTTTTCAAACTCTTCAACATATTTTCCGCTTGCAACTATGCCGGAATCTATTACTTTGTTGATTAACTGTTTTTCTTTCTTACCGAATATCGGTTTAACTAAAGGAATCATTTTACACCTCTTAAAAAATCGTGAAACAATTTTTTAGCTGAACAGCTGATAAGCTGATAAGTTTATTGTAAAAATTTACTTCGTAAATTTTTGTTACAACATAGATTCCCCGATAAAAACACTCGGGGATGACAGACAAGACGACAATTTATAATTGCTAATTGTAGTTATTAGTCTTCCAGTATTTCTATAACTTCAATTATATCTTCTGTTTTTTCTGCAGGCTTTTCCTGTTTCCGAACCGTCGATTGCTTTGCTTCAGGCTTTATTTTTTCATTTTTTATTTTTTCTGCCTGCTCATCGGTATTTTTTAAAATTATAATATTTACTCTTCTGTTTTGAGCTCTTCCGACTGCAGTTTTATTTGTGGCAATAGGATTTTTAGAGCCGTATCCTACAGCTGTTAATCTGTCTGCTTTTATTCCTTTTTTAACCAAATAAGAATATACGGCATTTGCCCTGTCATAAGAAAGTTTTAAATTCTTTTTACTGTCGCCGGTAGAATCCGTATACCCCTCAATTAAAACTTTATTTGCAGGATATGTATTTAACAAATCAATCGTTTCATCCAAAGATGCAGCCGCTTCCTTTTTCAAAACAGCTTTTTCCGAAGCAAACAATACATTACTTGAAAGATTAACAAGCAGCCCTCTCGGCTCTTCCTTAACTACTATTTTGGAATCGCCTTTTGCTTTGTCAAATACGGTAAAAGTAGAAAATGTGCTTACATGGTTATTGAATTCATCGCAAGATGTAAAAATTGCGCTGTATTCCCCGGCAGGAACAACCGTTCCGTAAACATCATCAACACCGTCCCAATAAACAGCTCCGGGAATTTCTTTTTCTTCGGCAAAAGACCATGATTTAACAACTTTATTTCTTGTATTGACTATTTCCAGTTTTGTTTTGGACAAATCTATTTTATTTTCATCACCCGCATTTAAAACTATTGAAACTTCTTTTTCAAATTTATTTTTTTCTTTGTCTGCAAAAAAAGTATCTTTTTGCAAAGAAACCGACAAATACGGAGGTGTAATATCCACTATAATACCGTCTTGTGCTATCTTAATATTTTTTTTATCGATATCTGCATTAAACACATACCCGTATGAACCTTCGACAACAGCTCCGGATTCGTTTTTCCCGTTCCAAGTTATAACAGACGGGATTTCTTTCTTACCGATAAGGTTATAAACGACTTCGGAAGTCTGTTTATTAATAATAGAAAAACTCCAATTTTTTACTTTGGATTTCTTTTGAGGCACAATAATATAAAAATCAATATTTTCCAAAGTACCATCTCCGTTAGGAGAAAGTTTACATCCGGAATTATTTACAGAAATAATATCCGTTACATTTACAATTTCATTTTTATTATTTAAAGCATAAGACAACGATGATACAACAAAAAGAGTCAATATTAAAAAAGTTATTTTTCTCATATTTTTTCCACTCGAAATAAACATATACGTCCGTCAACTAAAATCGGGTTGATTATACATCAACCCGATTTTAATATTTTGCTTAACTTATTTTTTCTTTGACGTTTTTTCTTTTGCAACTGCCTGTGCTGCTGCAAGTCTGGCTATAGGTACTCTGAAAGGAGAGCAGGAAACATAAG
Organism: uncultured Endomicrobiia bacterium; assembly: GCA_905234925.1. Lineage (GTDB taxonomy): Bacteria > Elusimicrobiota > Endomicrobiia > Endomicrobiales > Endomicrobiaceae > Ruminimicrobiellum. The sequence goes on along the minus strand of CAJOJJ010000055.1, from coordinate 5,192 downwards.
TCATTCCGATAGCATTGCAGAACTCAACGGATTTAGGTTCTCCGCCGTGTTCTCCGCAGATACCGATTTTCATACCTTTTCTTACGCTTCTTCCTTTTTCAAGTCCCATCTTAATCAACTGACCTACACCTTCCTGATCTATAGTCTGGAAAGGATCTGCAGCCAAGATTTTCTTTTCCTGATAGTCGCCCAAGAAAGCACCGACATCGTCTCTGGAGAAACCGAAACTCATCTGGGTCAAATCGTTTGTTCCGAAAGAGAAGAACTCTGCAACATTTGCGAGTTTATCAGCAGTCAATGCTGCTCTGGGGATTTCTATCATTGTTCCGAAAGAGTAATCAAGTTTTTTAACTTTTGCTTTCTTTAATACTTCTTCGTGAACTTTTTCAACTATTGATTTCTGAAGTTTCAATTCGTTTTCCGTACAAACAACAGGAACCATTATTTCAGGATGAACTTTTTTGCCTTTCTTCAAAAGTTCAACTGCAACTTCGAATATTGCTCTAACCTGATATTCCGTTATTTCCGGATATGTTACACCGAGTCTTACTCCTCTGTGTCCCATCATCGGGTTGGATTCGTGAAGAGCTTCAGCTCTTGATCTGAATTCTTCCAAAGAAATCTTTAAGCTCTTTGCAATATTTTCCTGCTGAGCTTTTTCTCTGGGGATGAATTCGTGAAGAGGAGGATCAAGCAATCTGATTGTAACTGCATATCCGTCCATAGCTTCCATTGTTCCCTTGATACTTGCTTTCATGAACGGGAACATTTCGTCCAACGCTTTCTTTCTTTCTTCCGTCGTAGCGGATGCAATCATCTTTCTTAATGCAAACAAAGGTTTTTCTGAATTTTCGCCGTAGAACATATGTTCCGTTCTGAAAAGTCCGATACCTTCTGCACCGAAAGCTCTTGCTTTCTTAGCATCTGCAGGATTATCTGCATTTGTTCTGATTTTAAGTCTCTTGATAGAATCACAGACTTTTAAGAAATCAAATAAAATTTTATTTTCGGTAGCATCAACCATCTTCAATGCTCCGTCATAAACAAAACCTTTCGTTCCGTTAAGGGTTATATAATCGCCTTCTTTAAACGTTTTACCGCCGATTGTCATGGTTTTCTTTGCCAAGTTAACGGAAATATCTGCACAACCTACGATACAGCATTTTCCCCATCCTCTTGCAACAAGTGCCGCATGTGAGGTCATACCGCCTCTTGCGGTCAATACGGCTTGAGCAGCTCTCATACCTTCAACGTCTTCGGGGTTTGTTTCTTCTCTTACGAGAATAACTTTTTTACCTTTCTTTGCCCAAGCAACTGCATCCTCGGCAGAAAATACTATCTGACCGTTTGCTCCTCCCGGACCTGCAGGAAGACCTTTTGCCAAAACTTTAGCACCTTTTTCCGCTTTGGAATCTATGATAGGATGTAACAATTCATCCAACTGTGCAGGAGAAACTCTCAATACTGCTTCTTCTTTCGTAATGAGTTTTTCTTTTATCATGTCCATTGCCATTTTAACTGCGGCAGGACCGTTTCTCTTACCGACTCTGCACTGAAGCATCCACAATTTACCTTCCTGAATTGTGAATTCAATATCAAGCATATCTCTGTAATGTTTTTCAAGTTTCTTCTGTATTGCATCAAGTTCTTTATAAACTTTAGGCATAAATTTCTCAAGAGAAACTTCGCCTTTGTTCTGTTCCGTTTTTGTTGCTTCGTTAATGGAAGCCGGAGTTCTGATACCTGCAACAACGTCTTCACCTTGTGCATTTACAAGATACTCTCCGTAGAAATGTGCATTTCCGTTTGCAGGGTTTCTTGTAAAAGCAACACCTGTTGCGGAATTATCGCCCATATTTCCGAAAACCATGCTTTGAACGTTTACTGCAGTTCCCCAATCTTCGGGAATTCCTTCAATTTTTCTATAAGCGATTGCTCTCTTACCGTTCCAAGAAGCAAACACTGCGGAAATTCCTCCCCAGAGCTGTTTCATCGGATCATCGGGAAATTCTTTGCCTAAAACTTTTTTAACAACAACCTTGAATTCTTCGCAAAGTTTTTTCAAATCATTTGCGTCAAGATCCGTATCTTTTGTTATACCTTTAGCTTTTTTAGCTTTTTCCATAACTCTTTCGAGTTGTTTTCTGATTCCCATGTCGTCTGCAGGTTCAATTCCTGCCGCTTTTTCCATAACAACATCGGAATACATCATAATAAGTCTTCTGTATGCATCATATGCAAATCTTTCATTTTTAGTTTTTGCAATTAATCCAGGAAGAGTTTTAGATGTAAGACCTACATTTAAAACAGTTTCCATCATACCAGGCATAGAAGCTCTTGCACCGGATCTTACCGATACTAAAAGAGGATCTTTTGTATCACCGAATTTCTTTCCCATAATTTTTTCAACTGCTTTTAAAGCCGTTGTTACTTGTTTTTCAAGTTCCTTTGGGTAAGTTTTTTTGTGATCATAGTAGTATGTACAAACCTCTGTTGTAATTGTGAATCCCGGAGGAACAGGGAGCTTAACTTTTCCTGCCATTTCGGCAAGGTTAGCACCTTTTCCGCCCAGAAGGTTTCTCATACTGCCGTTACCGTCTGCTTTTCCGCCACCGTACGAATAAACGAATTTCGCCATACTGCTTTCTCCTTATTTAATTTAGCTGAGGAGCTGAGATCGAAAATGCTTCGCATTTTCTTAGTTGATAAGCCGAGAAGTTTAATTTATTTCACTCTCAACACTCAACTCTAAACTCTCATCTGCTTTTATAATAATCTGAAAATTTTAGCAATTACAAAATCAAGTGTCAATAAAAATTTGGCATCAGCTGTTTTTTCTAGCATCCAAGATTATCAATTGAAAATTCCCTTTATTTATGTCCATATTAAAAACAATATCAAACTTGTCTTTATAATTAAATTCGTCTTTGTACTTTGCTGCACTCCAATATAAAGCGTTAATGTAATTTCCGTCCTTAAAAACTTTTAATTTCAAATGATCTCTATTCGGACCTATAATACAAACATCTTCAAATTCCACATCTCTTAACAAAAATACGGGCTGCACATTTGCGGCACCGAAAGGTTCTAAAATTTCCATATCTTTATAAGTATCTTTGTTCGTTTCCGAAATTTTCAATTCGCAGTCGACAAAAAATCTCTTTGTTGTCATTTCTTCGGATATAACTTCATCGGCGATTTTTTTAATTTTTTCTCTAAATTCTTCCATTTTATCAAGCTTTATTGTCACGCCTGCAGCCTGTGTATGTCCGCCGAATTTAACAAGAATATCTTTTGTTTTATCAAGAGCGGAAACGATATCAAAACCATCAATGGACCTGCAGGAACCGGTAGCTTCATCCGTTCCCTTATCCTCGATAAAAAGTATTACGGGCTTACTGTAAAGCTTCATTATTTTACTTGCAACAATTCCAGTAACACCGTGCGGTAAATCCTTCGCAAGAACGACAAAAATATTATCTTTTTCAACATCACATTGTTCCTGCAAGAGAATATCAAACTGTTTTACATTTTCATTCTGAATTTCTTTTCTCTCGTCATTTAATTTTTTCAATTCTGCAAAAAAATTATTTGCTTTATATTCGTTGTCGGCAAGCAAAAGTTCGGCTGCAATATTCGCCTTATTCATTCTTCCAGCAGCATTTATCATAGGCGCAACATACCACGCTATGGATTTGGCACACATCAGCTGTTTTTTAAGACATTCTTCAAATATATAACTGAGGCCCGGTCTTTTTCTCGGATTTTGCTTTAACATTTCCAATCCGCTTTGCACGAGAATTCTGTTTTCGTTCTCAAGCGGAACAATATCGGCAATTGACCCCAAAGCCACAAGGTCAATATTATTTTCAAAAAACTCCAACATTCTTCCGTCGTCATAGAATTCGGATTTGTAGTACTCGGAAAGCAGCTGATAAGCTTCTTGCTTGGCTGAGGGCTGAGAATGTATGGAAACGATAGAGCTCTCACACTCACTTCGCTCGGTTCGAGATGACAAATTATTTTCGTCGTTTATTGTGCATTGTACATTGTACATTGTACATTTTTGTTTTATGCTTTCATCATTTGTTATCACTCTGTCATATTCTTCAAAGTTTATTTCATTTAATAATTTTTCTTCCTCACTGAGAACAACGCCGTTAACTAGGGTTATAACATAGCATTTTTCCCCGTCATATGCCGCAATTGCAACTTTCTTATCAAAATATTTTCCGTAAGTCTGCATTAATGCCTGAGAAACTTTAAAAGAAACACCGCAGCCTGCCAGTTCTTTAAACGGATATTTGCACGCACTTATTTTTGCATCGATAATCGAGTATGCATCGGGCAACCCATCCTGAGGAGGTTCATGGTGGTCGGTAATAATAACCTGCATACCTATCGAATTTGCGTATTCCACTTCCTGCACTGCAGATATTCCGCAGTCAACTGTTATTACAAGAGAAGCGCCTTCGGTTTTATATTTATCCAACACGACGGAAGAGAGTCCGTATCCCTCATCGGAAGGAATATACCAAACAACATTTCCGCCCAATACCGATATCGTATCATATAAAATAGACAGAGATGTTACGCCGTCAACATCTCTGTCGGCATATATTAATATTTTTTCCTGACTTTCTATTGCATCATGTATTCTCGTGACGGTTTTATGCATATCGTCAAAAAGAAAAGGATTAAACAGAATTTCCTTTTTAGGAAAAACAAAATCCTTGACGGATTTAACATCTTTAAATCCTCTGTTTAATAAAACTTTTAAAACCGTTTCAGATAAATTTATCTGCTGTTTTAAATCAGATAATAAGTTTTTATCCGTATCCTGCAGAATCCATTCATTTTCTTGCATTATATTTTCTTTTTCTCAATATTATATTATTTTATTATTTCTTTTAGTCTCTTTACCTCTTCGGGCATATCTTCAATAACTGTATATGAAGTATTCAATATATTTATCACATTTCCAATATCGGCTTTATTATAATGAAGTTCAAATAAGATATCATTTTTATTAACTTTATCCCCGGATTTCTTATTAAAAATTATTCCGCTTACGGGGTCTATTTCATCTTCAACTTTCAATCGTCCTGCTCCAAGCAAACATGAAGCTACCCCGATATTTCTTGTTTTAATATATTTTAAATATCCGTCTTTTCGAGCTTTAATTCTATAAA
>CAJOJJ010000054.1 GCA_905234925.1 uncultured Endomicrobiia bacterium | reverse complement strand
AAGCAGAATATTATCCGACAAATATAAAACCAAGACGGAAACTTTGCAAAAAATAGCAAAAGCTTTAAATATTTCCGTCGGAGAATTATTGGATGAGCCGCAGAAAGAAAACGACAAATATGAAGTTCTTAAGGAAAAATTAAAACTTAGAGAAGAAGAAAACAAAATATTGAAAAAACAAATTAAGTTTTTAGAAGACAGAATTAAATTTTTGGAAAATAAATTTAACAAGAAAAAACAAACATAAATTTTTATTTAATAATAACAAAGCAAATTATAAATCAAAATTTGCGGTTTTTTTGTTATAATGTATATCTATTAGTATTCAGGTGGCAAATTGCCATCGCCAAAGCATCCGCCGCATCATCCGGCTTGGGAATTTCTTTCAAACCTAACATAGTTTTAACCATGTGCTGCATTTGGTGCTTGTCGGCAAGCCCGTAACCGGTTAATGCCATCTTGATTGTTCTGGGATTATATTCAAATAAAGGAAGGTTTTTTGTAACTACGGCAGAGATTAACGCACCTCTTGCCTGCCCGATTGTTGCTATGACTTTTGATCCTTTTAAGAAAAAAATCTCTTCCATAGCAACAACTTCAGGCTTATATTCTTCTACTATTTTTTGAGTTTCGGTAAAAATAAATTTCAGTCTGTCGGCTAAGGTATCTTTAGGGTATGTCTGCATACAACCGTAAGCAATACAGGTTAACCTGTCGGTTTTACCTTTATGAACCACGCCCCAACCGGGCATCGATAAGCCCGGATCTATACCCAAAACTATCATTATGCCCCGTATTTTTCCATATCTTCTTTAGAAATATCAAAATTTGAGAAAACATTTTTTACGTCGTCGTGTTCTTCAAGCTCGTCAAGAAGCTTCAACATATGTTCAGCATTTTCCCCTTCAAGCTTAATGTATGTTTGAGGAATCATGGAAAGTTCAGATTCCATTATTGCAACATTTTTAGCTTTTATTGCATCGACAACTTTATTGAAATCTTCGGGCTTGGTATAAATTTCATAAACATCATCTTCGGCAACAAAATCATCCGCACCGCTGTCAAGAGCCAAAGTCATAACGGTATCTTCATCGCCTGCAGATTTTTCTATGGTAATAAGACCTTTTCTGGAGAACATCCAGCCTACACAACCCGTTTCCCCCATGCTGCCCGCATGTTTGGAAAATATTTTTCTTATTTCGGAAGCTGTTCTATTTTTGTTGTCGGTAGTAGTTTCTACTATCAATGCAACTCCTGCAGGACCGTAACCTTCATAAGTAATTTCTTCATATACTGCACCCGGAAGTTCGCCTGTTCCTCTCTGGATAGCTTTCTTAATATTATCCTGAGGCATATTTGCCGCTCTTGCATCATCAACAGCTTTTCTGAGTCTGGCGTTATTTTCTATAATTCCGCCGCCTTCCTTTGCAGCTACAACCATTTCTCTTATAATTTTTGTAAAGATTTTACCTCTTTTTGCGTCAGTTGCTGCTTTTTTGTGTTTGATACTGGCCCACTTATTATGACCGGACATAACAAAACCTCTCTCTATTTTATATCGACTGTGAATTTTTGGCTACAACTTCGTAATTTCAAAACTTATGTACTTTTTCGCTAACGCTAACCCCACTCGTACACTGCGTTTTGAAATTACTTCGTTTCGCCTCAAACTTCGCAGTCTCTGAAATCGCTTCGCGATTTGTTGTATTTTTACTTCGTAAAAATGTTACGCAGTCGGCAAATACTTCGTTTCGCCTCAAATTTGTAAATCTAATAATATAAAATTTCGTTTCACGAAATTTTGAATTTATTTTAGTTTAACTACAGATTTCCGACAGAGACACACGCACAACATCGCGGGAAAGACAAACTTTTTGTCGCGATTTTTAATACGTTTCTTTAAAAATCAGCGTACCTTTGTTACTGTAAGCCCTTCTTACGGCTTTTCTGCCGTTGTAATAAGTATCAATATACATCGGATGCTGAGAATTATTGTTGCTGTATATTCTTACATCTCCGTGCAGTTTGCCGTTTTTATAAATTTCCTTTCTCTCTATGGAGCCGTCTTCATAATAAATTTCGGATTCTCCCTCGAGAACATCCTGAGAATAATTATACTTATATTTTAAAATTCCGGTTTCAAAATATTCTTTACTTTCCCCTTCTTTTTTATCATTGAGATATTCCTGTTCTTTTTTTATTACACCCGTATCATAATATTCCTTGTATTCGCCGTTCAAATGTCCGTCCTGATACTGACAAGAATATTCAATTTTGCCGGTATCTCTGTATTTCGTATAGTCTCCGTTCAGCAGTCCGTCTTTATAATTCGATTCTATTTTTTTATTTCCGTCTTCATAATATTCAACGGAAAGACCGTCAAGAATTCCGTCGGTATAAGTTTTAATTGAAGCAATTCCACCGTCTTCAAAATATTTTCTGTCTTCGTAGGTTCTTTTTTCAGGTTCTTTTCTTGGAACTTCGTAATATTTTTCGGAAATCACTTCATTTTTGGAATTATACTGTCTTACCGTTCCCGAAGGAATCTCGCCTTCAAATCTCACAACATTGCCGTACGTATCGACGGTTTCTTCAGCGACGACTTTGGCACCGACGCTGTAAACATAAATTTTTTTCACTCCGTCGGATTTCATTAACCTTTTGTCAATTATGGTATAACTTTTTTGCGAAGCATCTTCCGAAACTTTTTGTCCGTTTTGTACGGAAACACAGGAAGAAAGAAAAACTGCCGAAGATATCAGAAAAAATAATGATAAAAAATTATTTTTCAAAACTTTGCCCCTTTCTTTCTTTTCAATTTGTTGTTTTCCATTATTTTCATTGACAGTATAGCTTTTTGAAGTTCACGCTCGGCAATTTCCGACATCACTTTACTCTTCTTTGCTTTTTGTTCTTCAGCGTATTTTTTAGCTGCGGCAATTTTCTCATCATCAATATCCTCAGATCTTATTGCAAAGTCCGCAATGACGCTTACCAAATTTGCGGACACTTCCAAAAAACCGCCTGTTACGGTAATAAATTTTCTTTCACCGTTTTGCTCTATTTCTATCTCTCCGCCGGAGAGCTTGGTTATTAAAGCAGTATGTCCTGCCATAATAGTAATAATTCCTGCTGCCGTAGGAAATACCGCCAGCGTTACATCTCCGCTGAAAATATTTCCCTCAGGTGATAAAATATCAAGTTTATATGTGTTTGCCATTATTTAGACGCCCTTTCAATAACTTCTTCTATTGTTCCTGCCATATAGAAATGCTGCTCGGAAATATGATCATATTTCCCCTCTATAATTTCTTTAAAACCTTTAACGGTATCTTCAATTTTAACGTATTTACCTTCAAGTCCGGTAAAGGTTTCCGCAACAAACATAGGCTGCGTAAGGAACCTTTGAATTTTTCTTGCTCTGGATACCGTCAGTTTATCCTCGTCGGAAAGTTCATCCATACCGAGAATAGCGATGATATCCTGCAAATCTTTATATTTCTGTAAAATCTTTTTAACATCCATTGCAACTTCGTAATGGTCCTTGCCTACCGTGTTTGGATCAAGAAGTCTCGACGAAGATGTAAGCGGATTAACTGCGGGATAAAGACCTTGTTCCACAATTGCTCTGTCCAAAGTAATTGTTGCATCCAAATGAGAGAAAATCGTTACCGGGGCAGGATCCGTATAATCGTCGGCAGGAACATAAATTGCCTGTACCGAAGTAACGGAACCTTTATTCGTAGAAGCAATTCTTTCCTGAAGCTCGCCCATATCCTGTGCCAAGTTAGGCTGATAACCTACGGCAGACGACATTCTGCCCAAAAGTGCGGAAACTTCACTTCCGGCCTGTGCAAATCTGTAAATATTATCTATAAACAAAAGAACATCTTCATTTTTCTTATCTCTGAAATATTCGGCCATTGTAAGACCCGTTAAAGCAACTCTCATTCTGCTTCCGGGAGGCTCGTTCATTTGACCGAACACAAGAACCGTTTTATCCAAAACGTTTGACTCTTTCATTTCCATCCAAAGGTCGGTACCTTCTCTTGTTCTTTCTCCTACACCGGCAAAAACGGAATGTCCGTCGTGTTCCATAGCTATATTTCTGATAAGTTCTTTAACGACAACGGTTTTACCTACACCTGCACCGCCGAATATACCGATTTTACCGCCCTTTGTGAAAGGAGAAATCAAATCGATAACTTTTATACCTGTTTCAAGAATTTCAGGAGTAGTTTTCTGCTCGGAAAGTTTCGGAGAGGGTTTATGAATAGGTGCAAAATCCGACTCGTCTTTCGATATCTGAGCCTGACCGTCAACAGCTTCACCCAAAACATTAAAAATTCTGCCTAAAGTTTTTTCTCCTACGGGAACAGAAATAGGTGCATTGGTTCTTACAGTCTTTGCACCTCTTTTTAATCCGTCGGTAGAACCTAAAGCAATTGTTCTTACTTCATAATTGTCCATCTGAAACATCGTTTCCAAAACGAGTTTAGAACCGTTCGGCATAACGATATTAAGAGCTTCATAAACATCGGGAGTTTCGTCTTTAAATCTGACATCGACGACTGCCCCCTGCACTCTTATTACAAAACCTTCACCTTTGTTAAAATTTTCTTTTTCCATTCTACAGTTACCTATCCTTGAGACAATATTTTATTAACTTAAATTAAATCAACTGCGAGATACCGCTACGCGGTAAACGGCAAAAAATGTAAATGAACTTTAACATAGATTCCGCGTCTGTCCGTTCCTAACGCACGAAATGACAAACTCTTATGTTGCTGCTTTTTATTGTACATCGTACATTAAAAAAAATGCCTTACATTTTTTAATGAATCTGTCCGTTTGCCAAATCAAGAATTTCGTTTGTAATCTTTTCCTGTCTGGACTTATTATATACTATCGTGAGTGATGCCGATATATCTTTGGCATTTTCATTGGCGTTGCTCATAGCAGACATTCTTGCAGCCTGTTCGCTTGTATAAGCATTCATAAGCATATCGTAAAATTCAACTTCAAAATAGTAAGGTATCAAACTGTCAAAAATTTCTTTTGAAGACGGTTCAAAAATATGTCCGCCCTTATTAACAAATTTCGCATCTCTTTCAACCGGAGCAAGAACTTTCGACACGCATTCCTGAACAAGACGATTTTTAAAATATGTATAAATCACTTCAATGGAAGAAATTTCTTTCTTCTCATAAAGATCTCTTGCAATCTTTAACATGGGAGAAATATCGCCGTAAGCGGGAAACTTCGAACCCATATTGAAAGAAGCCGTTACATTAAAACCGTTTTTAATACAGAAAACCTGAGCTTTCTTCCCGACGGTAACAACGTAGTCGTCTTTGGAAACTTTTGCCAGTACCTGTTTAAAAATATTCGCCAAAAGACCGCCGCACAAACCTTTATCTGAAGAAATGACATAAAACAGTTTTCTTTTTGCATTAACATTCATACCGACAACGGAAGAATTTAACGCATTATCGCTGTTTTCCGCCAAAATTTTCTGCACGATAAATTTTACCCTTTCGGCGTAAGGTCTATTTTTCTCAACGGAATTCTGTGCTTTTTTTATTTTGGAAGCGGCAATCATTTCCATAGCTTTTGTTATCTGAGCTATGCTGTTTGCCGTTTTTATTCTCTTTTTTACCTGTTGTAAATTTTCTGCCATTATATTTTCTCGTCTTTAAAATTATATCAACGTCTTTTTGCATTCCATTACGGCATCTTTCAATTGTTTCAAAGTACCGTCGTCAAGTTTTTTATTTTCGCCGAGCTTTGCAACAAGCTCTTTATAGTTCATTTTAACGTACTCTATAATTTTTTGTTCTATTGACATAATATCTTCAACTTTCACATCATCCAAACATCCCGAAGTTGCGGAGTATATTGCTATAATTTCCGACGCTTCATCGAAAGGCTTATACTGAGGCTGTTTTAAAATTTCTGTCAAAACTTTACCTCTGTTAATTTTCTTAAGCGTATCTTCGTCAAGGTCACTTCCGAACTGAGCGAAACTCTGCAATTCTCTAAACTGAGAAAGTTCCAAACGAACAGGACCTGCCAACTGTTTCATAGGCTTGGTCTGTGCAGCACCGCCTACTCTGGATACGGATAATCCCACATTAAGTGCAGGACGTACACCGGCATTGAACAAATCTCCTTCCAAGTATATCTGGCCGTCGGTAATTGAAATAACATTTGTAGGAATATATGCGGAAACATCGTTACCCTGAGTTTCAATTACGGGAAGTGCCGTCAATGTTCCTCCACCGTTTTTGTCGGAAAGTCTTACGGCTCTTTCAAGAAGTCTTGAATGTAAATAGAAAATATCGCCGGGATAAGCTTCTCTTCCTGCAGGTTTCTTTAACAACAAAGAAATCTGTCTGTATGCCCATGCGTGTTTTGTTAAATCATCATATACAACAAGAACATCTTCGCCCTTTTCCATAAAATATTCGCCGATTGCACAAGCTGCAAAAGGTGCTATGTATTGAAGCGAAGCCGGATCGGAAGCAGTCGCTGAAACTACTATGGTATAGTCCATTGCACCTGCTTCTTTAAGCTTTGCAACGATGGATGCTATGTTGGAACGTTTCTGTCCTATCGCACAGTAAATACAAATAACTCTCTTTAAACCTAAATCAAGTTTTTTCTGATTGATTATGGTATCTATTGCAATTGCGGTTTTTCCTGTTCCTCTGTCGCCGATAATAAGCTCTCTCTGTCCTCTTCCGATAGGAATCATGGCATCAACAGCCTTGATACCTGTTTTTATAGGTCTGTCAACAGGGCTTCTCTCGATAATACCTGCCGCAATTTTTTCAAGAGGATATAATTTACCGTCGTCGATTTTAAGTTCTTTCTCGTCCAAAGGTTTACATGTAGGGTCAATAACTCTTCCGATTAATTTATCGGAAACGTTTATACCCAATATTTTTCCCGTCGTAGAAACTTTCATTCCTCTGGAAACTTCTTCCTCGGACAAAAGCACTATATATACGGCATCTTCGTCAAGATTAAGAACAAGACCTTTAGCTTTATTTTCAAATTCAACTTCTTCCCCGTAGCCTACACCCGAAAGACCCGTGGCTTTAACAATACCGTCGCCGACAGTCTCGACGACACCGTAATTTGTAAGTTCCGGATTGATGTTTACGGAGTAAAGTTTCTCTTCAATTTGTTTTATCAGTTCTTCTGTTTTCATAAACTTTCTCTTATACCTTTCATAATTTTTACTACCATATTTGTTACCGTATAGTCCAAAATATAATCGCCGAACTCTATTCTTAATCCGGCACCGATTTCCTTATCGTCTCTTACATAAATAAGATTCTTACCGGGAAATCTCCTTAACGGTATCCGACGGTGTTCCTGCATAACGTACAATGACATTTTTGTCTTTGAATGCCGCATTAAAATAACCGACAAACAATTTCATATCGTCTTTAGAAGAATTGTCCAATATCCAGTTACGGCTTTTTTCGGAAACTTCACCGTCTTCCAATATTGATAATGCTAATTGTTTAATTTGTTGCTTTTCCATATCCGCCGGCTTCTATTTTTTCTACAGCTCTTGCCAAGACTATATTTTTATCCTGTTCGCTGAAAAGTTCCGAAAGAATTTTCGAAACAATGCTTTTGGATAAATCTACAGACATAAGTCCGACCTTTTTTGACGCTTCTTCCTGCTGGGCTTCAGCATTTTTCTTGGCAGTTTCAATAATTTCATCTGCCTGTTTTTTGGCATCTTCGGTTGCATTTTGCTTGATACTCTGAATAGACTTTTTAGTAAGTTCTATCATTTTATCGGCATCTTTTCTTGCACTTTTTAAAATTTCAACTTTTTGTGCATCTGCAACTTTAAGAGCCTCTTTAGCATTTTCGGCATCCTGTAAACCCTGCTTTATTTTAGTTTGTCTTTCCTGTAAAGTTTGAGCAATCGGTTTATACAAAAACTTTTTCAAAATATAAAGCAGTATAGCAAAATTTACTATCTGTGCTATAAAAAGTTTGGTTTCAAGTCCGAATAAATTTAAAATATTTGTTAATATTTCCATAGTTTATCACATAAATGCAAAAATTAAACAGTAAATAGCAATAGATTCCGCAAATGCCATAGCTATAAGCATATTTACCATTATTTTTCCTGAAGCTTCAGGGTTTCTACCGATTGCTTCTACTGCCTTTGCACCGATTAAACCGATACCAAGTCCCGGTCCCAATGCTCCGATTGCGATGATAATTCCGCCTGTCAATGTGATTGTCATGATTTTTACTTCCTCCTAAGAACTACAATGTACAATGTAATGTACAATGTATAATAAAATAATTTATAATAACATATTGTATTTTGCAATTTTTTAGTGTTTCTGTATCATTATACTCATAAATGCCATTGTGAGCATGGCAAAAACTATCGCCTGAATAACTGCAACCATAAGTTCCAAACACATAAAAGGTAACGGCAGCCCGAATGCAAACATCGACGATACCGTACCCATAACCGTTTCTCCTGCAAACAGGTTACCGAAAAGCCTGCAGGACAAAGATATAACTTTCGTAAATTCGCCTATAAATTCCAAAAGACCTACAAACATAAAAATAGGGAACATCTTAAAAGATATAAACCTTCCGATGTATCCCTTAATTCCCGTATGTTTTATGGAATAATAATGACACATAAATATTGAAATAACGGCAAATGCCAAAGTAACATTTAAGTCGCTGGTTGCAGTTCTGAAAAGAGGTACTCCTTCTTCTCCGGAACCTGCAGAGAAAAATCTTATGGATTCAAAACCCGGAAATTGTCCGAGAAGATTCGATATTACAATAAATAAGAAAAATGTTGTAACCCAAGGATAAATAATTTCCACTTTGCTTGAAACTTCTTTTGTAGCATCGTAAAAATATTCGTAAACCATCTCTAAAAAGTTCTGTACACCGTTAGGATTTAAAGCAAGAGAGGCTCTGAATGCCAAAACAATTGCAATAATAATCACGTCAACAACTAATGTTGTTACCAATGTGTTGGTTACCGGAAAACTCCCGATGTTAAATAATATGCTTGGTGCCAGTGTCATAAAAAAAACTCCGTATTTTTTAATGTATAATGTATAATTAACTACAACGACGAAAAATGTAAATGAACTTTAACATAGATTCCGTGTCTGTCTGCGTTGCAGACACACGGAATGACAAACTCTTATGTTACTGCTTTTTATTGTACATTGTCGTTTTGGTGGAGCTAGGGGGAGTTGCACCCCCGGCCTCTTGTATGCGATGCAAGCGCTCTGCTAACTGAGCTATAGCCCCGATACTAAAATTTTCAATTAGAAATAGTTGTTAAAATTCACTTCGTTTGTCATTCCCGAAGTTCTCTGTCGGGAATCTCTCTACAGAAATTTTTACAAAGCAAAAATTTACATTAATTGCTCATTGCTAATTTCTAATTTTTTTGTCGTTTCTATTCTTCTGCACACTTCGTGCATTTTCCGTTCCAGCAGTATGTGCATAAGCACTCCTGCGGCAAGCCTATTGCCTCTACCATATCTTCCAAAGTTTGGAATTTCAAAGAAGTAATATTTAAATACTTTCTTATCCATTCTATCATCTTTTTATATTTTTCCGTCGTGGGATCAAGATATTCGGAAACATCTTCTATATCATGCCCCTCAATTTCTCTTATTGCTCTTCTTGTTATAAGCTCACTGTTTGTTCTGGTAGAATTACAATACGAGCAAGGAAACATCAGCGGCGGACATGCAGGACGAACATGAATTTCTTTCGCTCCGCAGTTCCACAATTTTTCAACGGTAAAATTCTTCAACTGCGTTCCTCTTACGATTGAATCTTCCAAAAGAACAAGACTGTTTCCCTCGATAACTTCTTTAATTGCTATCAGTTTCATCCTTGCCGTTAAATCTCTCAAATGCTGTGAAGGAGGAGCATAACTCCTTCCGTAAGTCGGGGTATATTTCACAAGCGGTCTTCTGAAAGGAATACCGGATTCCATTGCATACCCTATCGCATGCGCCAAACCGGAATCGGGAACGCCTGCCACCAAATCCGCTTTCAATTCTTTATCTCTTTTTGCAAGAAGACGTCCGCTTCTTTCTCTGATAACTTCGGAATTTAACCCCTCATAACTTGATGACGGGAAACCTGTATATATCCACAAAAACGTACATATTTTTTTATTTTCAAAACCGGGTTCCAATATTTTTAACTCGGTATCGGTAATCAGAAGAATTTCCCCGGACTTCATATCTCTGATGGCTTTATAACCGAGATTTGCAAAACCGCAAGTTTCAGAGGCAATTGCAAAAGAATCTGAATTCTGTCCGATAACAAGGGGCGTTCTGCCGAAATAATCTCTGGCGGCATAAATGCCCTCTCTTGTTAAAACAAGAAGTGAACAAGAACCTTTTATTTTTGTAAATAAAGTCTTTATACCGTCCTGTATCGTCTGACCGCCGGAAATAATCCTTGCAACAAGTTCCGTCATATTTACATGGCTCTTGCTGAACTCACTGAAAGAAATTCCCGAATCCATCATTTCTTGAGCAAGTTTTTCCATATTGGTAATTCTTCCCGAAGTAACAATACAAAACTCGCCGAGTTTTGACTTCATATATATAGGCTGTTCTTCCAAATCGCTTATTACGCCTATACCGCTGTGCATTTCTATATTTTTAATACTTTCAAAAAATTTATCTCTGAAATTAGCGTTGCTCATTCTGTGAATGAACCTTGCAAAACTCTGCCCCAAGACGGCAATACCGCCATATTCAGAACCCATGTGTGCCTGATAATCCGTACCATAAATTAAAGAGTCTATACAGCTGTTTTTGTTTTTGGAAACTACTCCGAACAAACCGCTCATGGTATTCTCCTTACAGCAAACCGTTTTCTTTAAAACTGTAACTGCCGTCTGCCGTAACAATAATATGATCCAATAAAACTACATCTATCAAATCCAAAGCATTGTTTACAAGCTTGGTTGCAACTATATCTTTTTCCGAAGGCTTACATCCGCCTCCCGGATGATTGTGCGATATTATAACACTTCTTGAATTTAATATCAAGGCTTGACGGGCTATCTCACCCGGATAAATTGCCGAGCGTCCTACCGTACCTTCGGATATTATCTTATGTCCAAGTACATCTCCCGACGAGTTCATAAATACGGCACACATTTTTTCTTTTTCGGAAGTACCTATAAGATTTCTCAAAAACTTTGAAACATCGTCGGAACAAGAAAAAAAGTCTTTCTCTTTTATCTTTAATTCCGAATATTTTATTGAAAAATATTTCAGAAAAGATAAAAATGTAACCGTATGTTTGCCTGCGCCTTTTATATCTTTAAGAGCTGTATGAAGTTCATTATAATCGGCATTTAAAATTTCTTTTAAACTGCCGAACTTCTCAATTAACTTCTTTGCGATAGGCTTTGTATCTTTGTAAGGCAGCACAAAAAACAATGCAAACTCCAAAATTTCATATTCGTGCCACCCGTCAAAATTTGTCTTTAAAAATTTTTCTTTCAGCCTTTCTCTGTGTCCTGCAGTATATTTTTTTATTTCGTTTTCTTCCATATGTACCCGTTAACAAGAGGAAACTTAACGTCTCTTAAAAAAGCACTTTTTGAAACTTTCGTTCCTACGGGAGACTGTCTTCTTTTATATTCGGAAGACTTTAATAATTTCCAAACTTTGTCCAAAATTTTTGAAGAAACCCCTGCAGCGAGAATTTCGTTATAACTCATATTTTCATCGAGAATTTTTTCCAAAATACCGTCTAAAACATCATATTCCGGCAAAGAATCGGAATCTTTCTGATTCTCTCTCAATTCCGCAGTGGGCGCTCTGTCAATTATAAAATCGGGAATAACTTTATTAAACTTGTTCCTGTATTTTGAAAGAGCATAAACATCTTTTTTCAACAAATCACTTATCGGAGCATAACCTCCGGAAGTGTCTCCGTAAAGAGTACTGTAACCGACCGCATCTTCGGACTTATTACCGGTACACAAAACAATATATCCGAATTTGTTTGAAAGAGCCATCAAAATATTACTTCTTATTCTTGCCTGAAGGTTTTCTTCAGTCAAATCTTTTTGTTTGCCTTTAAATACCGGAGCAAACTCTTTCATATAAGCTTTGTATAAATTCTCTATGGAAATAATTTTTGTTTCAATTTTTAAATTTTTACAAAGTTCAAGTGCATATTTATTGGACTCTTTAGATGTATATTTTGACGGCATCAAAACACCTAAGACATTTTTAGCACCGAGAGCATCTGCGGCTATTACTGCCGTAAGTGCGGAATCTATCCCGCCGCTTATTCCCAATACGGCTTTCTTAAAACCGCATTTTCTCATATAATCTTTAAAACCGAAAACAAGCGCATTATACAGTTCTTTTTCTCTGCAAGACTTTTCATATTTTATGTCACTTTTTTCATCGGTATCAAGGACTATCAGTTTCTCATTAAAAGAACCGTCAATCAATTTAAAATTACCGTTCTTATCCGCATATAATGCCAAACCGTCAAACACATACCCGTCATGTCCGCCGAGCATATTAAGATATAAAAAATCTTTTTTATTTTTTATTGCAGATTGTCTTATTTTATCTTTTATTTCTTCAATCTTACCGTCATAATACGGAGAATAATCCGAAATAATAGAAAAATCTTTAACATTAACTTGTCTGAAACCGCAAACCAAACAAGATTTTTTTGATTCGCAAATATTCTTTTCAGCCTGCTCTATTTCTTCAACAAAATCTTTATTTTTTTCCAAGTGTCCGCAATAACCGCCGCGAATGGAAAATTTAGGAAAAACAATCAAATCACATTTTTTTAAATTTGCGTTTTTTATATATTGCAAAACTTTTTTTGTATTATCCGCAATACTGCCTACAGTCTGATTAATTTTTGCAAATGCTATTTTCATATTGTTATTTTCTGTCTGTTCTGCTTTTTTTCCGAATTTAGTTTCTTTGCTTCAAGAATCTTTTCTTTAGCTCTTTTGGAACGTTTATGTTTCTGTCTTCTGATTTTTTCTATCAGCTGCCGCTTTTTGCTTTTTTCGCCCAACACTCTTGTTTCAAATTCTTCAACAAGCATTTTTCTGGCACAGTATCTGTTAAGCAGCTGTGTTCTGTATTTCTGACATTTTATTTCTATTGATGTCGGAATATGCTTCAGATAAACACATGTGGCAACTTTGTTTAAATTTTGACCGCCGTTGCCCGAAGAGTGTATAAATTTTTCCGAAATATCCGACTCTTTTATATTAAACTTTTTTAATTTTTCTTCCAGCTCTTTCTGTTTTGCGGAACTTATCCCGAAATCTATCATTGCTCTATCCCGAAAGATTTCAAATCTTCCTTTAATTTCTCCGCACCTTCAAACAGAAACGCTTTTATTCCCTGAGCTTTCGCAGCTTTTACATTATCGGGAACGTCATCGGTAAAAAATATATTTTCAGGAGATACTTTATGAAAATCTATTACCTGTCTATATATATCTTTTTCCGGTTTTCTGGTATTCATCAAATACGACACATGAAGTTTTTTAAAACATGTATCGAAAAAATTCTTATTCAAATTATACAGATATTCGAAGTGAAGTTCATTCGTATTGGAAAGAAGTGCAACGGTATTTTTCTTGGAAATTTCTTTTATTATTTCAATAATATCTTCGTTTGCCGTAAAAATTTCATTCCAAATTTTAGAAAAGTCTTCAAAGGAAAGATTTTCCAACTTTAAAAGCTTTACCACTTCATCGTAATAATCTTTTGATGAAATTTGACCTTTTTCGTACAAGAACGTTGCCGGATAAATAGAGGTAAAATCAGGATCCGTTTCACGAGAAAATTTAATGAACTTCTTTGCCATTTCTTCTATGTTATAGTCAAAAATAACTTTTCCTAAATCAAAAACAACTATTTTCTTATCCGACATAAAAACACCCTCTAAAAATAACAACAGAAAAAATTGTACAAAATTTTAAACATTTCGGCAAGTAAAAAATCACTGAAAAATATATTTAATTATTAAAGTTTTATTTTACAAGGAAAGATATGACGAATGGGGCGAAGAGCAGGATGAAAATTGTCGGTAAAACAAGAAGTGTCATAGGTATCAGCATTTTAACAGGTGCTTCGTGGGCTTTTTTTTCGGCAGCAGCAACATTATCGTTATTTATCTGTCCGGCAATTTTATAAAGACTGTCGGTTAATCCTGTCCCCGTATCCAAAGAAATATTTAATGCTTTTACAAAAGTATTAAGTTGAAGCAAATCATACTTTGCTGCCATACCGTTAAAAGCTGTTTTCATATCCATTCCCAAAGAAGTTTTATCTGCAACCGAACGAATTTCTTTAATCAAATGTCCGTCTAAAACATCGGTAATTTTATTTACTGCACCTGTAAAATCTATTCCCGAATAAATAAGTATTGCTAAAAGATTTGCAACGTCGGGAATCTGTTTAACAATTGCCGCAGTTATCTTATTGTATTCCTCACATAATTTCATATAAGGAAGAATTAAAAATAAAATCCCCAAACATAACATAAAAAACAAATCGGTACCGAAAACAAAAAAAGAACAAAATGCACCGAAGAAGAAACAAACTGTCTGAATAAATACAAAATTATACGCATCAAGTTTTAAATCATTTTCAAAATCGAAAATTTTCAGCATATTATTAACTTTATTTAAATAATCAATAAAAATTTTTGATTTTATCTTCTTTAAGAAAGGAATAAAAAAAGCGGACAAACTTACTAAATTCAACAAAATAATATTTCTTTTATCCTTAACGGCAGTTTTGTAAAATTTCTGCTTGGCATAAAATCTTACAAGAAAACTTTCAAAACCTGAATAAAGAATATAAAAAGCAGTAAATAAAAATAAAAAAGATAAAATTAAATATATCATAATTTTATATCCGCAATTTTTTTCATTACAAACGCACCGGTCAGTATCATTAAA
>CAJOJJ010000053.1 GCA_905234925.1 uncultured Endomicrobiia bacterium | reverse complement strand
TATGCAGATTATGTTGCCGTGCTGGATAAAAATGATGAGCATATTGATTTGAATGCTTGGGTAACGGTAAACAACACATCCGGAGCATCATATAAAAATGCGGAACTTAAACTGGTAGCAGGAGATGTGAATACCGTTAAAGAATCTGCTCCTAAAATGATGATGGCTGCTAACAGAGCTTTGGCAGCGGATTCCGTTGCTTCTTTTGAAGAACAGTCTTTTTTTGAATACCATATTTACAATTTGTCAAGAAAAACTACATTGAAAGATAATGAAAAAAAACAGATTGAATTGTCATCGGCACAAAATGTTCCGGTAGAAAAAAAATATACTTTTCGCGGTAACGGCAATAAAGTAAATGTTACTTTAAGTTTGAAAAATGATAAAAGGTCTCATTTAGGTATTCCGTTGCCTAAAGGAAAAGTAAGAGTGTTCAAAAATGACGGTAATGCTTTGGAGTTTGTCGGAGAAGACGGAATTGATCATACTCCCGAAAATGATGATATTTTATTGAATTTAGGAAATGCTTTTGATATAAAGGCGGAAAGAATAAGAAAAAACATTGTAAGAAATAATGAAGAAAAAAAATACGAAGAAACTTACGAAATTACAATCAAAAATTCCAAACAGGAATCAGTAAAAGTAGAAGTTGTGGAAATATTAAATGCTTATTCCGGCTGGAAAGTGATTTCTTCTTCGGATAAGTATATAAAGAAAAATTCCAATACGATAGTTTTTAATGCTGAAGTTTCTGCAAAGACGGAGAAAAAAATAACTTACAGGGTAAGATATTCATGGTAGATTTTTCGTCGATTATTGATCATACGCTGCTTAAAGCAAATGCCGAGTATAAAAGTTTTAAAACTTTATGCGAGCAGGCAGTTGATAACTCTTTCTATTCCGTATGTGTGCCGTCTTTCATGGTAAAAACGTGTAAAAACGCACTTGCGGGAACAAATGTAAAAGTTTGTACGGTTGTCGGTTTTCCTTTAGGAAATACCGATTGTTTAAGTAAAGTTGCGGAAGCGAAATATGCCGTTAAACACGGTGCTGACGAAATAGATGCCGTTATAAATATTTCCGCGCTTAAGTCTAAAGATTTAAGATATGTTGATAAAGAAATATCTTGTTTAAGGAAAATTACCGACGGTAAAATTTTAAAGATAATAGTTGAAACGGCATATTTGAACGAAGAAGAAAAAACAAAAATTGCAAAAATGATTTTAGACAACAGCGTTGATTTTTTAAAAACTTCTACGGGTTTTGCTCCTGAAGGTGCAAAAATTGAAGACATAAAGTTTTTCAAAAAAATATTAAAAAACAGTGCAAGAATAAAAGCTTCCGGCGGAATATCTTCTTACGAACAGGCCGAAGCCTTAGTAAGAGCCGGAGCAAACAGGCTTGGTACATCGAAGTCTTTACAAATTATAAATAAAAAATGAATAAAATAAAAAGAAATTTATTAAAGCACATATCGTTGATATTTTTGATAGGTTTTGCCCTTTTCTTTTTGTGGGCGTTCGGTTTGTATGCTTTTTTATGTAATTACATAAGAAATGAAGAACTGCCTGCAGTAGAACAATCAAAAGTTTTGTCGCAGGTATCAAGCGGTTCTATTTATATCCCGAAAATAAGGCCTTCGGCTAAAGAATTGGAAAAAAATAAATACATTTGTAGGGTAGATGTATTGATAGAAGATAACCGTTTATTGGCGAAAGAAAAAACTTCTTTTCTGAATACTTTATTTAAATTTCATTATCCGGCAGTAAATAACAGCGAAGAAGTTATAGGTTATATAGAAGTCTGTCCGTCTTTTGCAATGCTTGATAAACTTCTTGCAGACAGACTTGTTCTGACGGTAATGCTTGCTTCGGTTATATTTTTATTGTTAATAATAAGTTTTATGTTTTACTTCTACATAAGAAGATATATTTTATTACCGTTTAATCAAATAAAAACCATAATTGAAAATTTATTCAAAAATAATAAAATGGATTTCAACAGATTCAATGGTCCCGGCATTTGGAAAGATATTTCCGTGAAATTAAACAAACTTAATAATAAAGTTTTTGATATGGATACGGTGATGAATCTTCTTTTGTCGGTTGCAAGTATTAATGGTTCCGAGTTGGAGCTTATAAATTCGGTACAGTACGTTTTTGATATTATAAGAACAAGAATTCCCGTATCAAAATGTGTTCTTCTTGTTTCCGAAAAAAATCAACTGAAAGTTATTGCAAAGAGGGGATTTTTTAAGAAAAATGTCTCTTTTATTTCAGGAGACAGCAAAAACTATATTTGGGACTGTTACAAAAATTTATCGGATAAAATTATTAATGACGTATCTGATATTGATAAAAATAAATTAAGTGATTTATGTGACGGTATGGAATCCGGTTCTTTTGCTTGTTTTTCTTTGATAGACGGAAATATCGGTTCTTGTGTAGGTGTTTTTGTTATTACTACGGATATTAAAGGTTCTTTCTCGTATGATTTGATAAATACAATTAAGATGATTTCCAAGTATTTTGTTTTATTAATAAACAAAACCGTTTACCATCAAAAAATAGAAGAATTAAAAGCTCGTCTTGAGGCAGAAGGACAGTTTGCGATAAAAGAATTGGTCAGCAAAAATGAGTTGGTTACTAAAAGAATGAAAAATATTAATGCGGTTTTGGATATATTTTCATTTGTATTGAAAAAAATCGAAATAAGCAAAGTTGCCGATGTTAAAGATATTATTGAATTTATTATAGAAAAAGCAAAAGAAACTTTCGGCGTGAAACATGCCGGTATTCTTGCTTATGATAAAAATAAAAAAGAGCTGAGTTCCATGTATAATTCTTTCGGATTAAAGAAAGAAATAAAGTTTATAAATAAGAAAAACTCTATTTACGGCAGGATTTTAGAGACCGGAAAAGGCGTATTTTTAAGTACCAATGATGAGGCGGAGAAATATATAAAAACCAAATTGTTTGAAACCGTTAATTACATATACTCTGCCATTTTCTTGCCGATAAGGGATAAAAATGATGAAATTATTGCCTTTTTCGGGCTTGTAAATAAGATTGACGATGAGTTTAATGCTATTGATATGAGATTTTCGGAATATATTGCACTGATAATTTCAGGAATATTAAATAATAAAAATTAATTTTGTATTTGGGGGAATAAATGGAAACTGCCGGTTTGAAAAAAATATCAGCGGCTGTCAGGAAAGAAATTTTAAATATGTTGTATAAGGCAGGTTCGGGACATCCGGGCGGAAGTTTATCTGCGGTGGAGCTTTTGGTTGATTTGTATTATAATCATATGAAGTTCAATGCTGAGCTTGTTAATGATAAAAGCAGAGATTATTTTGTTCTGTCTAAAGGTCATGTCTGCCCCGTGCTTTATGCAATTTTGGCGGAGCTTGGCTGTATTCCCAAAGAAGAGCTTGATACGTTAAGAAAAATTGGAAGCCGTCTTCAGGGACATCCCGCATTTGATAAAAAAATACCGGGGATAGAGATATCGACGGGGTCATTGGGTTACGGTTTGTCAATAGCCGTTGGTATTGCAAAAGGCATAAAAACATTAAAACAAAATAACAGAGTTTATGTTCTTATGGGGGACGGTGAACAACAGGAAGGTTCTGTTTGGGAAGCAGTTATGGCTGCATCTCATTTTAAACTTGATAATTTATGTGCAATTGTGGACTGTAACGGATTACAAATAGACGGTGAAGTGAAAGATGTTTTAAATGTTAATCCGGTTGCTGAAAAATATAAATCTTTCGGTTGGAATGTTATAGAAATAGACGGACATAATTTAGACGAGATTGATGCTGCTTATACAAAGGCAAAAACCTTTAAAGATAAGCCGACGATGATAGCGGCAAAAACCGTTAAGGGCAAAGGTGTTTCTTTTATGGAAAATGTCTGCGGCTGGCATGGAAAAGCTCCCAATAAAGAACAGCTTGAGAAAGCTCTGAAAGAAATTGAAAAATCGCAAAGCGATTTTTAATGTACAATAAACAGCAACGACAAAAAATTAATAATGAGTGTAAATAAAGAGGTTAAAAATATGGTAAAAACATTCGGCAGTAAAGCAACAAGGTTCGGATTCGGCGAAGGTCTCGTCGAGTTGGGCAAAAAAGATAATAAGATTTTTGTTTTAGGGGCGGATACTGTTTCATCGGTTGCAATAAACGAGTTTCAAAATAATTTTCCTGACAGATTTGCAAATGTCGGTATAGCCGAAACAAATATGCTTGGTATGGCGGCGGGGCTTGCTGTTGCAGGTTTTGTTCCGTTTGTTTCAACTTACGGAGTGTTTGCTTCAGGCAGACCTTGGGAACAAATCAGAACAACCGTTTGTTATTCCGATTTGAATGTAAAAATAGGCGGTTCTCATTCGGGATTGATGGTTGGTCCCGACGGCGCAACGCATCAGGCATTGGAAGAAATTGCAATAATGAGATGTCTTCCGAATATGACCGTTCTTGTTCCGTGTGATGTCATTGAAACTAAAAAGGCAGTAATGGCTGCGGCATATTATAACGGGCCTGTTTATATCAGATATGGAAGAGAAAGTATTCCTATAATTACCGAAGAGAATACTCCTTTTGAAATAGGTAAAGCCGTTAAAATGAAAGACGGTAACGATGTTTGTATTATAGCTTGCGGTTCAATGGTTTATGAAGCATTGTCGGCTGCGGAAATATTGGAAAAAGAAGGAATTTCTGCAAGAGTATTAAATATTCATACAATAAAACCTATAGATAAGGATGCAATAATTTCAGCTGCTAAAGAATGCGGTGCGATAGTTACTGCTGAAGAACATCAAATTTTCGGCGGATTTGGAAGTGCTGTTGCTGAAGTTGTAGTGCAGAACTGTCCGGTTCCTATGGAATTTGTTGCGGTTCAAGATACTTTCGGAGAATCGGGTTCTCCTGCAGATTTGATGGTAAAATACGGCTTAAAAGATGTAAATATCGTTGCCGCCGCAAAGAAAGCCGTTAGTAGAAAATAAAACGGCATTTTATAATTTACAATTTAGAATTTATAATTGTCGGTAAAAATGCGAAGCATTTTTATTAATTATATAGAAAATTTTGAGAAACAAAATTTTACATTAATTGTAAATTATACATTATAAACTATAAATTAAAAAATTTTTGTGTAGCATAATTTTAAATTTACAATAATTATGGTTAAGCTAAACAGAATAATCTTGATAGTGTTGGACAGTGTTGGAGCGGGGGAACTTCCCGATGCCGGTAAATACGGAGATAAAGGAACAAATACTTTAAAACATATTTTCGAAAGTATGGGTAAAGATTTTGTTCTTCCCAATTTAGGCAAACTCGGTTTATATAATATTGTCAAACACCCTTTCGGGTACACTCCGCAAAATATCGTGGGTAATTACGGCAAAATGGCAACAAAATCTCCCGCGAAAGATACTACGGCGGGGCATTGGGAACTTTCCGGAATAATTTTAAATAAATCTTTTCCTACGTATCCCGACGGCTTTCCGAAAGATTTAATAGAAGAATTTGAAAAACAAATCGGGATAAAAGTTTTGGGAAACTGCGTTGCTTCCGGTACGGAAATAATCAAACAACTCGGCAACGAACATTATAAAACAGGTTGTCCCATAGTTTATACTTCGGCAGACTCCGTTTTTCAAATTGCCGCCTCAGAAGATGGAAATATTTTCGGATTGGATAAATTATATAATTCCTGTAAAATCGCAAGAAAAATGCTCGTAGGTGAGCATGCCGTAGGCAGGGTAATTGCCAGACCTTTTATCAAAAAAACCGACGGAACATTTGAAAGAACTTCCAACAGGAAAGATTTCTCTTTAAATCCGTCGGATGAAACAGTTTTAGATAAAATAACCGAATTCGGCGGAAAAGTTATATCAATAGGAAAAATAAAAGATATTTTTAACGGTATAGGAATCTCTGTTTCTTATCATACTGCGAATAATATTGACGGTATACGGAAAACTATTGAATGTATTTCGGACAAATCCGACGGTAATAAAAAACAATTAATATTTACCAATTTGGTTGATTTTGATATGCTTTGGGGACACAGAAGAAATGTTCAATCTTATGCAAAAGGTTTAAAGTATTTCGATGATAATCTGCCTGAAATAATCTCTGTAATGACCGATAATGATTTGCTTATTGTTACAGCTGATCACGGATGTGATCCGACATACACAAAACATACCGATCATACAAGAGAATACGTTCCCTTGATGGTTTACGGTAAAAGCATAAAACAAAATATTGAGTTGGGTGTAAGGGAATCTTTATCCGATGTTGCACAAACAATTGCCGATATATTTGAATATAAGCCGATGAAAAACGGCACCGGCTTTTTTAGATGTATAGAGAAATAGATGTCCGGATGTATGGGAAACGCCAAGATTTAAGCTATAAGCTAATAAAATACCGAAAACTTTTCAGCTTATCAGCCAAGAAAAATAAAATTTTTCGCTCTCAACTTATCAGCTAAAAAATCGCTTTGCGATTTTTGTTGAAGGGAAATATGATAAAAAAAATAGAAGAATCAAAAAACTATATCCTTGCTAAAATATCCACTCAGCCTAAACTTGCAATAATTGCAGGTTCGGGGTTGGGGATTTTGAAAAATTCAATAACGGAACAGACGGTAATTCCTTATTCCGAAATTCCGCATTTTAAAATATCAACCGTTCAAGGACATGCGGGGGAACTTGTAGCAGGAAAATTGAATAATGTAGATGTCTTTTTCTTTAACGGACGAGTTCATTATTATGAGGGATATACCATGCAGGAGATTTCCTATCCTGTCAGAATAATGAAAAGTTTAGGTGTTGAAAGTTTAATTATTACTTGTGCCGTCGGAGCTATAAATAAAAATTATAATCCCGGTGATATTGTTGTTATAAAAGACCATATAAATTTTACGGGCAGCAATCCTTTAACAGGTTTTCATTATAAAGAATTCGGCGAACGTTTTCCCGATATGAGCAGTATTTATAACAGAGATTTTAGAGATAAAATAAAAAATATTGCCGAACATAAAAAAATAAAAGTTTATGAAGGAATATATTTTGCAGTCAGCGGACCGTCTTACGAAACACCTGCAGAAGTTGCGGCATTCGCCAAACTCGGTGGAGATGTAGTAGGAATGTCTTTAATTGCAGAATCCATTGTTGCTTGCCAAGCAGGAATAAAGACTGCTGCAATTACTTATGTTTCCAACAGAGCAAGCGGATTGTCCGACGAAAATTTGTCTCATGAGGAAGTTTTGGAACTCGGCAAAAAAGCTTCAATAAATATGGAACAAATCATAAAACGATTTGTTTCGGAAATATAGAAGGATGGAAAAATCGCGAAGCGATTTCCAAGACCGCAAAGTTTGAGACGAGCCGAAGCATTTGGCGAGTGCGGTGTGCTTAAATAAAAGCGGAGCGATTGGCACATAAGGGAGCCAAATGCACCGGCGTAGTCCAAAATGTGCGGTCGTTATAAATAAAAAAGAGGAACAATGCGAGCTTACGATATTATCTATAAAAAAAGAAACGGAGAAAATCTTTCAAAAGAAGAAATTTCTTTTATGATTGCCGGATATAATAACGGAGAAATTGCAGACTATCAAATGTCTGCTTTTTTAATGGCAGTATATTTTAAATCTTTGGATGACGAAGAAACTTTTTCTTTGACAAAATCCATGGCAGAAAGCGGAGCAATTCTTGATTTAAGTTTTCTCGATGGTCCGACTGCCGATAAACATTCTACTGGCGGAGTTGGCGACGGAACATCTCTTTTGGTTGCGCCCATACTTGCGGCTTGCG
>CAJOJJ010000052.1 GCA_905234925.1 uncultured Endomicrobiia bacterium | reverse complement strand
GGGCGGTCATAAATACTGTATTTTATTGCAGTATATCTAAAAAATGGAGTAAGAATAAAAGATGCGATATATGAAAATACAAGAGTAATGATATATAAAAAAGTTGTATTTTTAATTAAAAAAGTTTGTTCCATTTTTCGTTGCCGTATTTTTCGGTACAGAGTTTCCGTCCTTTATTTATTTCTTCTTCGGTTAAAGAATTATTTACTATACCGCATTTTAATTCTTGAGATAAATTTTTAAAAAAATCTTCGGTAAAAATATTTATTTGTTCTTCGGAAAGTTTTAAATGTATTGAACCTTCAACCAAGATTCTTTTGCCTCTTCTTCTCTGACAAGAACCCACAATCTTTCTGCCGTCAAGAAACAGATCATCTTTGTACAAAGTTTGAACGCAAGAAAAATTTTGCTTAATTGTCCCTTTGTTTGTCATTGCGAATGAACTTTTTTCGTGTGGCAATCCGACGTTGTTAATTGATGTTTGTCGTTTGTTGTACATTGTACATTGTACATTATACATTGAAAAGATTTCTATCTTTTCAAGAGCTTTCCTGATGTTTTCATGAATTATCTTATAGGTTTTTTCTTGGTCATAAATATATTTCCAAATATCGTCGGAGACAATCAATGAATAAGATAAGTCGGTATCGTGCAGTACAGCCAATCCTCCCGTCAATCTTCTAACCACCGGATATTTAATGGTGTGAGCTGAGGGAAAAAGTTTGTCGGAATTTTGCTGAAAATATCCGATTGTATAAGCTTTTTGCTTCCAGCGGTAAAAACGAAAAATATTCTCAAACGGTTCTTTTGTAAAAAAAACTTCGTCCAAAGCAATATTTAACGCACAATTTCTTTTTATATCGTTAACACATCTTAAAATCATATTATTTATTATCCTACATTAGCTATTTTGTCGTTTGTCTTTAAACTCTCAGCTCTCTAGCTGAGCGGACAAAGTCCGCAGCTCAGCTTCTCAGCTAAAATCGCTTTGCGATTTTTATTATAGGTTACCGTCTTTTACGGCGTCAAGGAAAGCTTGTACTACTACAGGACAGAATTGTTTATTTTTATTTTCTTCAATTTCTTTTATAACAACATCTTTAGGCAAGCCTTTTCTGTAAGGTCTGTCCGATATCATTGCATCATAAGAATCCGCAACGGATATTATCTTTGCAATAAGGGGAATATCGTCGCCCTTAAGACAACATGGATACCCTGTACCGTCGTATTTTTCATGATGATATTTTACGCCAAGAGAAATATTTTTAAATTCGTTTATAGGTTCCAAAATTTCAGCACCTAAAACGGGATGTTTCTCTATAACTTTTCTTTCTTCGGGCGTCAACCTTTCCGTCTTGTTCAGTATACTTTCAGGTATGCCGATTTTACCTATATCGTGTAAAAGTGCCGATATTTTTAATGAATTTTCAAAATCGTCAAAATTTTTTGTAAGATTTGCGGGAATATATTTCAGTAATATCATTGAATATTCCATTACTCTTTCAATATGTCCGTGTGTATAAGAACTTTTGATATCTATTGCTTTTGCCAAAGTTTCAACCGTGTTTAGGAACAGCTGCTTGTTTACGTCAAGTTGTTTTTTTATATCTTCAAAGAGTTTTGCGTTTTGTATAGCCATAACCACGTCGGATGATAATACCGTTAAAAACTCTATATCGTCATTGCTGAACTCGGAATCATTTGTTTTGTCTCCCAAAAGAAATAATACTATCAGATCTTTCCTGAAAAAACCTGGAAAAATCATATTTGCTTTATACATATAAAGCTCATCCTCAAGAGCAGTATAAAAATTCAAAGCTTTTTGATTGTCTTTATATTGCAGCTTCTTCTCTGCAATCTGAGGTGCGGAGATGAAATCTTTATTTCCGGGAATGTTTTTATCTAAAAAGAATTTTATTATAGGATTGTTTTTTGTTATTTTCGTAAATCCGACGGGAATTTTAAGACCTTTTTTCCCTCGAGAAATATTGATGATATATTCTTGTTTGATTTTATTGTAGATAAAAACGCCGGCATGTTTCAGATCCAACTGTCTTGTTAAAGTTCTTATTATCAACCTCGACAAGAGATTAGCGTCGTGTATGAGTATCATCTGTTTTGCTACTTTTGACAGATATGCTTTGTAGTCTTTTTCTTCCATAAATTTACAAATAATTTAATACAAATATTTTAATATTTTTTCTTTGAAGTCCGCCAAATCTATCGGCTTTTGTAAATAATCCAATGCACCCATGGCTAACAGGCTGTCTTTGTTATCCGAACTTATACTTCCGGTTATAATTATTACTTTGGCATCAGCATTCATCTCTTTTATTTGTCTAAGTACTTCCACTCCGCTGATTCCCGTCAAATGTACATCCAAAAAAATGCAGTCAAAATTTTCCTGTTTATACTTTTCCAAAGCTTCTTCGCCGGAAACGGCGACAACACCCTCAATATCGAGTCTCTTTAAAAATCTCGACATGAATGCAAGTATTTCTTCTTCGTCATCAACAATCAAAACTTTTTTACTCAACTTGTTTCCTCTTGCAAAAATCTTTGCCGCTAACTACAAATTGTAAATTATAAATTGTAGTATTAATATTATAGCAAAACTTTATTGATTTGGCAAATCTATAAATATGGAAGTTCCGGTCATATGTTTTGATTCAAAGTGAATTTTTCCTTTGTGATTTTCGGTAATAAGTCTTTTTACAATGTACATTCCGATTCCTGTTCCGGATTTTCTTGACGATTTAGTAGTGAAAAACGGAATAAATATTTTATTTACATTCTCTTCTTTTATTCCAATCCCGTTGTCATATATATGAATGGATGTCAAATCTTTCTTTTTTATAAGAGATACTTCTATTTTGCTTTGAACTTTTAGCGATTCTTCTTTGGATAAGGTATTATTTTTTTCTTCAATCGCTTCAAAAGCGTTATCAATAAGGTTGTAAATTACTTCTAAAATTTGCGATTTTATTCCGAATACGGTGTCCGTCTCGCTGAAATTTTTGATAAAAATTAAATTGTTCGGAATATTATGTTTTATTTTTAACATATCATAGGCCAAATCAACCACTTCGTTAAACAGGAAATTTTCAAACATTGTATGTTTTGCTTCCATTTTTGCAAAATCTAAAATGCCTCTGATAATTTCATTAATTCTTTCAACATTGTTTTTTAAGGAAATCGACAATTCTTTTATATATTTGAATGTTTCGTTAAGCATTTTGTTATTTTCGATAAGAGTTTTGTTTTTTTCTTCAAAGTCTTTTATTTCGTATTTTAATTCTCCGGAAATCATTGAAAACTGGTGAAGTCTGTTTCTTATTTGATGGGCGACACCTTCGGCAAGTCCGCCGATTGAGGCCAATTTTTCTGCAGCGGATATTTTTTCTTGAGCATGTTTATATTCTTCAAAAAACAGGCAATTTCCTACGGCAAGAGATGTTTGTCGTGCCAACATTTTAAATACGACGGCATCTTCTTTTGTAAAAACATCTTTGTTGTTTTTTTCACCTATTATCATAAAACCTTTAATATCTTCAAAAAATGACGGAATAATCATTCCGGGTCTGAGGGGCAGAACTATGGAACGTGCTATATATTGAGGAATCTCATCGAATAAAAAAGGATTTTCTTTATGCTTTATAAAATTTACAAACGGGTGGTCAAAATTATAAGAAAATATAATTTCATCGTTTATGTTTGAAAAAGCCCTGAATATTTTTATTTCAAAATTTTTATGTTTTTCGTTTTCCAAAAATATTGCTACGAACGAAACTTTTACCGTTTTTAAAACTATAATGGAGATAAGTTTCAAAAGCCTGTCGATGTTGTGTTCTCTTGCCATACCGCTGGCTGCATGGATTAAAAGATTTTGATAATGTTTATTTTGCGACAGCAGAATATCTTCGGCAAAAGCTATAATTTTTTTATAAAATGTATAAAATGCCAAAGTAATTGTAAGAATTATAAAGCTTGATACATAAATGTTTGTTGAGGAAATTAATATATAATTCGACAGGATGAAAACAAGAAACATCATAAAAATAAAAATAGAAAATTTTATTAATGTTACTTTTATGTTTGAAAGATTATAACTCGACAATATTACGGTTATAAGAACCGAACAGAAAAGTATGGACAGATAAAACGTCGGTTCAAAATTGAATATGTTATAGAAAAACAAATTATCAAATGTAAAAAATATAAAGTATGCAATATACGTCAATATGAGGTAAATAATTTTCTGTTTCTTTATTGACGTAATTTCGGGATTAAGAGTGCTTTTGTAAGCCGTGAAAATATTGTAAACAAATACAAAGAAGTAATAGATTAAAAATATAAAGAACAGTTTTCCTGCCGAAGGAAACATGCCCCATTCCGTAATTTCAATGTTTGATATTATAATGTCGGAAAAGAAATCCGATATAATGAAACCTGCAGTAAAAAAGGCAAAAAGCCATTTTGTTTTTTTGTTTAATTTTATCTCTATAAAATTAAACAGGAATACGGATAAAAATAACGGTACAAGAACTATTCCCGCAAAACCTATATGTGCGGCAAGATAGGCGGTAAATCTGTTTGGGGAAGAATGAATATTGGCATAAGATAAAAGCCAAATAAGAAAAGATAAATTTAAAAAACCGAAACTTTTTGATAAAAAATTAAATTTGTTTTTATAAAAAACAAATCCGGTTAAAAAAATTACTGCTGTCGCAGATATATATATGAATATTTGGTATAAGCTGTACATAACAATAAATTGTATAAAATATTTTTCTTTTAAGCAATGAAAAAATCTCAAGGCTTGTGTCAATATTACTTCAAACTTTTCATCTTTTCATCTTTTCAACAAAAATGCTTTAGGCATTTTTATTGTTGACTTTTTTTATTAAAAATAATAAAATCTTATGGTCTTAAAAATAGAAGTTCTTAAATTTGTTTATTGCATGGCGACGTAGCTCAGGGGTAGAGCAGAGGACTCATAAGCCTTTGGTCGGTGGTTCAATTCCACCCGTCGCCAATTTTTTTATGTTTTGAGGTCATATATGAAAATTTTAATTACGGGAGCGACCGGTTTTGTTGGGAGTCATATTGTTTCGGAACTATTGTCACAAGGTTATGATGTTACTGCAATAGTAAGAAAAACTTCAAAACTGGATAATCTTAAAGACTGCAAAATAAATTATGAATATGTTTCCCTTGATGATGAAGAAAGTTTAGTAAAACTGCTTTCTGAATTTGATGTTATTGTTCATTGCGCAGGTATTGTAAGAGCATTAAATTGGGATAATTATGAAAAAACAAACGTTATAGGAACAAGGAATCTTGTTAATGCCGCAATAAAAAATAAAGATACTTTAAAGAAATTTATTTATATATCATCTCAGGCAGCAATGGGGCCAAGTACAACACAAGTTCCAAAATCTTTATCCGAAAAAGAAAATCCTGTATCATTATACGGAAAGAGTAAACTGATGGCAGAACAGGAAGTAAAAAAACTTTCAGGACAAATTCCATACACAATACTGAGACCTGCTTCGGTTTACGGGCCGAGAGATAAAGATATTTTTATATTTTTTAATTTGGTTAAACATCATTTAAAACCGCAGACATTTAATAAAAGATTTATTCAGCTTATTTTTGTGAAAGATATTGCCGAAGTAATTTACAAGATAATCAACAACACAAAAACCGATAATAAAACTTATTATCTTTCCGACGGTAATATTTATACATGGAAATCCGTTGCGGAAACTATTGCAAAAGCAAATAACATAAAAACCGTTCCGATAATGCTTTTTGATTTTATATTTAAAACGACGGCAAATATTTATGAAACTGTTGCTAAATTTACAAAGAAACCGCAGGTGTTAAGCAGGGAAAAAATAACGGAAATGCTGCAAACTTATTGGACTGCGGATAACTCCGAAATAATAAAAGATACGGGTATAGAGTTCAAAAAACTTGAAATTGGAGCAAAAATAACATACAATTGGTATTTGGAAAATAAATACTTTTAATAAAAAATTTGTTGTGGGGTATTGTTATGTCAAACGACATCTTTGAAAAATGTACAAAATTTACGGCAGTAAGAGATTTGCAATCCGCAGGAATTTATCCATATTTTAAAAGGGTTGAAACTGTACAAGGTCCTGTAGTTAAAATAGACGGCAAAGAAAAAATTGTTCTTTGCTCCAACAACTATTTAGGGCTTGCAGACCATCCGAAAGTTATAGAAGGTTCCGTAGCTGCGGCTAAACAGTACGGAACGTCATGTACCGGTTCAAGGTTTGTCAACGGAACGAATGATCTTCACGAGAAAGTGGAAAGAAAATTTGCAAAATTCGTCGGAAAAGAAGCCGCAATACTTTTTACGACGGGACATCATTCCAATCTCGGTGCGTTATCTGCTCTTGTAGGTAAAGGCGAATATGTTATAACCGATAAGCTTGACCATGCTTCAATTATTGACGGATGCAGATTGTCTTTCGGCGGAGAAATGTTGAGATTTCGTCACAACGATATGGCGGACTTGGAAAGACAGCTTGCAAAAGTTCAGTCTAAAGGAACATCGGCACTGATAGTTGTTGACGGAATATTCAGTATGGAAGGAGATATTGCAAAGTTCCCCGAAATTTCCGAACTTGCAAAAAGATACGGTGCAAGAGTTTACGTTGATGAAGCACACTCTCTCGGTGTTCTCGGTAAGAACGGTAAAGGAACGGGAGAATATTTTAATATGGAACCCGAAGTTGACGTGCTTATGGCAACAGCTTCAAAATCTCTTGCTTCAATCGGCGGTTTTATCGCCAGCAGAAGCGAAGTGATAACTTATATTAAGCATACTGCAAGATCATTAATATTTACGGCATCTTTACCGCCTGCTTGTGTAGGTGCGATAGATGTTGCTCTTGATATTTTACAAAATGAACCGGAAAGAAGAGCAAAACTTTGGGAAAATACGAATAAAATGAAAGAGGGGTTCCAGTCTCTCGGTTTTGATACGAGAACTTCCGAATCTCCCATTATTCCCATAACGGTTGGTGAAGATATGAAAGCTTTCCAGATGTGCAGAATGCTTTTTGATGAAGGTATATTTGCATCGCCAATTGTCAGCCCTGCAGTTCCCGAAGGACAGGCTATTATCAGAACCAGCTATATGGCAACACATACCGACGAACATTTAGAGATAATACTTGATAAATTTGAAAAAGTTGCAAAACAGCTTGGTATTATTCCCGGCGGCAACACAAGAAAGAGAACGACGAAAAAATCTTCTTACAATATAAATAATAACAGATGGAATTTTTCTTTCTCAAACAATAAGTTTGCTGCAGCAACAAAAAGATGGCTTAAAAATTTGTGGTTTAATAAGTAAAATGTTTACTGTTAAAAAAATAGAATTTGATCAAATAAATAAGTTTATCAAACTGTCTTACAAAATTTATAAAGATAATCCGTATTGGGTTCCTCAACTTGACAGCGAGAATAAAAAGCTTTTATCCGATAAAAATCCTTATTGGACACATGCTAAAAGACAGTTGTTTTTGGCGTACGACGCTCAAAATAACGTAGTAGGAAGAATTGCTGCTATCATAGACTATAACTATATAAAATTTCAAGAAACCGAAATAGGCTTTTTCGGTTTTTTTGAATGTATTGATAATACGGAAGCAGCAAAACTTTTATTTGATTCCGCAAAGAAATGGCTGGAAGAAAATAAAATTTATAAAATGATGGGGCCGATGAATCCGTCGACAAATGATGAAGTGGGATTTTTATACGAAGGTTTTGACAGTGAACCGAAAATATTGATGCCTTATACGCATAAATATTATCTGAAACTTGCGGAAGCCTGCGGACTGAAGAAAATAAAAGAATTATATGCTTACAATATTCCCGTAGCTTTAGACGACAGGATGCCTCGTCTTACAAAAGCATTAAAAATAGTTAAGAAAAGAAATCCCAACATAACTTTGAGAACTTTTGATAAAAAGAATTATAAAAAAATTCTTGAAGATGTTAT
>CAJOJJ010000051.1 GCA_905234925.1 uncultured Endomicrobiia bacterium | reverse complement strand
CAAAAGTCAAATCACACTGGTTTCACCCTCGTAGAGTTGGTAATTACTATTGCGATTGTGATAATTCTGTCGGTAATTAGTGTGCCGATTTATAGAGGGTATGTGGATAAGGCGAAATTTGCTGAAGGGTACGCCTTGTTAGGAACTATACTTTCAGCACAAAAAGCTTATTATAGTGAGTATGGAAATTTTTTAAGAAAACAGGATAGCTGTGTAAGTGATTGGACTTCTTATGAAGCGATATTAGGCGTTGATGCTAGAGGTAATAAATATTTTACCTGTTTTATGATTAATCCCGGAGGAAGTGAAAATGTAAAAATTTATTGCGAACCAAAAGCAAAAAAACCGGAAGAACTACTATATAGTGGTATATATGATTCATTATTTTTACAATATAATGTAACTAAAGGTGCTAAGTTTATGGATGGAACATGGGATTCTTCATATATTGTAAATAATTAAGAAAAGAATATTATATATTAATTAAGAGGCAATAGATCTTAATAGAAAAATTTTTCTCGGTTTTTCTAATTTGTGTTTTATACTATAGATTCCCGCCCAACGGCTCTGCGGGAATGACAGACAAAGGCAAACGGCAACGGCAGATCTCTCGTCGCTTCGCTCACTCGAGATGACAGCACTGCCAGAAAATACTTTTCAAAAGTCGCAACAAATCATTTGCAACTTTTGACCGAATAGAAAGATTTTAGGCGAAACGAAAATTTAAAATATATTTAAGCTAATCAAAGAAATGGAACAACACAGAAAAAACAGCTAAGTTTGAGACGAAATGAAGAAACTCGCAAACGCGGTGTACGTAAGTGAACGGTACATAAGTTTGCGAGTTTCAATATTGTAGTCCAAAATTTGCTGTTTTTTCGTTACTTGTCGAGCTTATAGTGCGTCTGTATCGCACATACTTCCCAATCAGAG
The DNA here is from genome assembly GCA_905234925.1 of uncultured Endomicrobiia bacterium. Taxonomy (GTDB): domain Bacteria; phylum Elusimicrobiota; class Endomicrobiia; order Endomicrobiales; family Endomicrobiaceae; genus Ruminimicrobiellum. The sequence continues at coordinate 7,154 of CAJOJJ010000051.1, read as the reverse complement.
TTTCTCTTCGCTCTTATCGCCTCAATACTTGCCCTTGCGGCTGCAAGCGTGGTAAGAAGCGGAATACCGTACATTAATGCCGTTCTTCTGATACTGTAACCGTCATGATGTCCTTTCTGACCGGAAGGAGTATTAACGATTAAACAAACTTCTTTATTGGAAATTATATCAACAACGTTAGGTCTGCCTTCCTGTATTTTATGAACTTCTTTAACATCAAGACCGTTTTCTCTGAAAAATTCCGCAGTATGCTTGGTAGCTATAACGCTAAAACCTAAATCTATAAAATCTTTAGCGATTTCAAGACCTTTGGATTTATCACGCTGTCCTAAACTGATAAATACGGTTCCGTTATCGGGCAAAATTGTTCCGGAAGCAAGCTCCGCTTTTGCGAAAGCTTTGCCGAAATCTTTATCTATACCCATAACTTCGCCGGTACTCTTCATTTCAGGACCTAAAACGGTATCTACATTTGCAAACCTTATCCAAGGAAGAACAACTTCTTTTACGCAAGTATAGTCGATATGTTTCAACTGACCGTTCAAATATTCTGCAGGAATCAAATCTTTAACGGCTTTACCTATCATAACTTTTGATGCGAGTTTTGCCAAAGGATAGCTTACGGCTTTGGAAACGAAAGGAACTGTTCTTGATGCTCTGGGGTTTGCTTCCAAAAGGTAAGGAATACCGTTTTTGACTGCATACTGAATATTCATTAAACCTTTAACGTTTATTTCTCTTGCCAAGTTAATGGTATGCTCTTTAATTTTCGTGATAACATCTTTTGATAAAGTATGTGTGGGAAGAACACAAGCGGAGTCTCCGGAATGGATACCTGCCTGCTCAATATGTTCCATAATACCTGCAATATACACATCTTTACCGTCGGAAAGTGCATCGACGTCTATTTCTATTGCGTTATCAAGATACTTATCAATTAAAATAGGTTTACCTTCCGTAACATCGGTAGCTTTGGAAATATAAGTTTCAAGATGTTCTTCGTCATAAACTATTTCCATTGCCCTGCCGCCCAAAACATAAGACGGGCGAACCATTACGGGATAACCGATTTTTTTTGCTATTTCTTTTGCTTCTTCAAAGTTTGTTGCCGTGCCTGAATCCGCCTGAGGAATGTTCAATTTTTTAAGAACTTTACTGAAAATTTTTCTGTCTTCAGCCATATCTATGGACTCAACGGAAGTTCCCAAAATTTTAAGACCTGCCTTGTTTAATGCTGCAGCCAAATTTAAAGGAGTCTGTCCGCCGAACTGAACAACTACGCCTTCGGGCTTTTCTTTATCTGCAATATTTAAAACATCTTCTACCGTCAACGGTTCAAAATAAAGTTTGTCCGCAGTGTCGTAATCCGTCGAGACGGTTTCGGGGTTACAGTTTACCATTATGGTTTCGTATCCCTCTTGTTTTAAAGAAAGCACTGCATGAACACAACAGTAATCAAACTCTATACCCTGTCCGATTCTGTTAGGACCTGCACCTAAAATCATAACCTTTTTCTTCTTATCGGAAACTACTACATCATCTTCTTCCTCGTAAGTGGAATAGTAGTATGCGGTGTTAGCTTTAAACTCGCCGCCGCAAGTATCTACCAATTTATAAACAGGGATAATATTCAGTTCCTTTCTTAAAGCTCTGATTTCTTCTTCTTTTTTACCCGTAGCAATTGCTATCTGTTTATCGGAGAAACCATATTGTTTTATTCTTCTTAAAAGAAGTTTTTGGTCTTCGCCTTTTAATTTAAAGATATTAGGAATTTCTGTTTCCATATCGACAATTTCTTTTATCTGATTAACAAACCATTGGTCAATTTTACAAATATTGAAAATATCGTCAACGGACATTCCAAGCTTTAATGCGTATCTAATAACATAAATTCTGTCGCAGTTAGGCGTGGCAAGTTTGGCTGTTACAATTTCAAGAGCTTTCTTCTTGGCTTCTTCCGTTCCTGATTCAAGAAGTTTATTTAACTCTTTATCTACACCGACATTTTCCAAACCGTAACCGCTTCTTTTAACTTCCAAACCTCTGATAGCTTTCTGTAATGCTTCTTTGAAAGTTCTGCCCAAAGCCATCGTTTCACCGACGGATTTCATTGCAGTACCGAGCGTAGTATTTGTATCGCCGAACTTTTCAAAAGCAAATCTCGGGATTTTTATAACATGGTAATCTACAGTCGGTTCAAAACTTGCCGGGTTGGGTGCTGTAATATCATTGGTAAGCTCGTCAAGCGTATAACCTACAGCCAACAAACTTGAAATTTTTGCTATAGGTAAACCCGTAGCTTTTGAAGCCAGTGCCGACGAACGGCTGACACGCGGGTTCATTTCTATAACAACTAATCTTCCGTCTTTCGGGTTCTGTGCAAACTGAATATTTGCACCGCCGTGACGCATACCGATAACTCTTAATATTCTAAAAGAATCCTGTCTGATTTTTGCATATTCTTTTGCCGTGATTGTCATTGCAGGAGCAACCGTAATGGAATCTCCCGTATGCACACCCATAGGGTCAACATTTTCTATGGAACATATAGCAATGCAGTTATCTTTTCTGTCTCTCATAACTTCCATTTCAAGTTCTTTCCAACCGAGAACGGACTCTTCTATCAACACTTCACTGATAGGACTGGCTTGCAAACCTGCCTGAACGATTTCTTCAAACTCTTCTTTAGTCCATGCAGTTCCCGAACCTACACCGCCCAGCGTAAACGACGGACGAATAATTACGGGGAACCCTATAGATTCAGCAATTTCTCTTGCTTCTTTCATATTGTAAGCGTAACCGCTTTTAGGCAAATCAAGTCCGATACTTTCAACCATTTTCTTGAACAGTTTTCTGTCTTCGGCTTTTGAAATTGTATCAAAATCTGCACCTATAAGCTCCACATTATGTTTGGCAAGAATACCTTTTTCTGCCAAAGCAACTGCCAAATTCAGTGCGGTCTGTCCGCCCAGTGTGGGAAGAATCGCATCGGGTTTTTCTTTTTCAATAATTTTCTCGACGATTTCGGGAACTAAAGGTTCAATGTATGTTGCGTCGGCAAATTCAGGGTCCGTCATAATTGTTGCCGGGTTGGAATTTACCAAAACTACTTTGTAGCCCTCTTTTTTAAGTGCTTTTATTGCCTGCACTCCGGAATAGTCAAACTCGCAAGCCTGACCGATAACTATAGGTCCGGAACCTATTATAAGAATTTTTTTAAGATCTGTTCTTTTAGGCATTTTTTTCCACCATATCAAAGAAATTTTCAAACAAATATCCGGTTTCGTCGGAATCTAAAGAAGGATAAAATTCTACAGCAAAAGCATTACCCTTTTTATTTGCAAAACCTGCGACCGTGTTATCATATAAGTTTATATGCGTTACCTGAAGATTTTCGCTATTTTCTATAGAACTCTTATCTGCATAGTAACCGTTATCCTGCGATGTTATTGCAATTTTGTTGGTATTAATATCTCTAACAGGATAATTTGCTCCTCTGTGACCGATTTTGTGCTTTACAACTTTTGCACCGTTTGCCAAAGCCAAAACCTGTGAACCGAACCCTATTGCAAATATCGGCATATCTGGACATTTTTTAATTATTTCTTTTATCGTATCGACGGCATACTGAGAATTTACCACATATCCCGGACCGCTTGAGAGAAATATTCCTTTAGGATTTTCAGCCAAAATCTCATCTGTACTTGCCGTTGCGGGAAATATCATTACTTTGTAACCCTGCGATTTGAAAGTTTCCAAAAAGCTCTTCGGACAGCCGTAATCGATTACAGCTATTTTTTGTTTCTGTCCGTCTTCATTTACAAAATATTTTTTGCTGCAAGTGACGGTTTTTACGATATCTTGTTTATCGTAATCCTCAACTTTTGCAAGTTTGGCTTTTAAACTATCAATATCAAAATCTTTCGTCGATACTATGGCTTTTTGAACGCCGTTTTCTCTGATATATTTTATCAAAGCTCTTGTATCAAAACCTTCCATAGCAACGATATTTTCTTTAAGGAGTTCGTCCTGCATGGAACCGTCCGCTCTCCAGTTGGAATATCTTTTGCTATATTCCTTAAAAAAAAGTCCGGCAGCTTGAACAGCACCGGACTGAAAATCTTCGTTGTTAAATCCGCAATCGCCGACATGCGGATGAGCAAAACAAATAAGCTGTTTTGCCGTTGCGGGATCGGTAACAATTTCCTGATAGCCGAATACCGCCGTGTTAAAAACAAGTTCTCCCGCAGCTTCACCGTCTGCACCGCAGGAAAAACCGTTAAATACTTTACCGTCTTGTAATACTAAAATACATTTTTTTAAAACCATTTTACGTTCTTCCCCGTTTTTATAGTTTCTTCTCTTTTTCTTCCCAATGAAACAAAATCTATTTTTACTCCGACAAGCTGTTCCAATCTTTTGATATACTTCTTTGCATTTTTAGGAAGTTTATCGTAACTTTTTATTCCTGCAACTTTCCCGTCAAGACCGGGCATTTCCTCATAAACAGGTTTACATCCTTTCTGAACAATTCTTGAAGCAGGAAACTCTTTCAAAATTTTGCCTTTATATTTGTAAGCAACACATACTTTTATTTTGTCCAAACCTTCCAAACAGTCAAGCTTTGTAAGGATAAGACGTTTTATTCCGTTTACTCTCACACTGTGTCTTAAAACTACCGCATCAAACCATCCGCATCTTCTCGGTCTGCCTGTAGTTGCACCGTACTCCTGTCCTTTATCTCTTAAAAATTCGCCTGTTTTATCAAAAAGTTCCGTCGGAAAAGGTCCTTCGCCTACTCTGGTTGTGTATGCCTTAACTACACCTAAAACGTCATCCACGTTGCCGGGCCCCATACCTGTTCCCGTGCTTGCTCCGCCGGAAGTAGGGTTGGAAGAAGTTACAAAAGGATATGTTCCGTAATCCAAATCCAACATAGTTCCCTGTGCCGATTCGAAAAGAATTTTCTTATTCTTCTTCATCGCATCAGCCAACATTATTGAAGTGTCTGCGGCATATTTTTTCAAAAATTTTGATAAAACTTCGTGGTCTTTTAAAATTTCTTTTCTTAACTTTTTAATATCGCAAACTTTCTTAAGCATTGCTTCTTTTTCTTTTAAGTTCTGGTCAAGAAGCTCAACAAAAACTTCTTTATCTATATAGTCGATAACCCTTATACCGACTCTTCTTACTTTGTCGGTATAGCAAGGTCCGATACCTTTTTTGGTTGTTCCGATCTTTGTTTTGGTACTGTCGCTTTCAAGCATACCGTCGATAAGTTTATGGTAAGGAAGAATAACGTGCGCTCTTTCACTTACGAAAAATCTTCCGTCAACGGGAATTTTTTTCTTTTTCAACACATCAATTTCTTCTTTCAATGCTTTCGGATCTACTACCACACCGTTGGTAATCATACAAATCTTTTTCGGGAATAAAATTCCTGACGGAATTAAGTGCAGAACGAACGGCTTATCCTGATAAATAAGCGTGTGTCCTGCGTTGTTTCCGCCTTGATATCTGACGATATAGTCGGAATCTGCTGCAAGGTAATGAACTACTTTACCTTTACCTTCGTCACCCCACTGGGTGCCCAACACAACTAAAGTTGACATTTTGCCCTTCCATAAAACAACCGTTAAATCTCATTTTAATTGTTGAGTTTAACGGTCTATATTTTTAATATTAATTAGCTGAGAAGCTGAGCCGGGAACTTCGTTCCCTCAGCTGAGGAGCTGAGATGTTTCAGGTATTTTTCGCTCTGCGAAAAATTTATTTATTATCAAAAATTGCTTCGCAATTTTTACAACAAACTTATCAGCTTATCACCTTATCAGCTTATAAGCTAAAATTTGCCTTCGGCAAATTTTATAGACCTTTCTTATTCTATTAAAAGATTTTTGTTTTGTCAAACAGAAAATTGCGGAATGTTATTAAACAACAATTTTTATTTAAAAATTTACGATACAACAGCGAAGAAATTACTTAAATTTTTATTGAAAGCTGTTTTTAAATAATATAAAATAAACGTATTAAAACATAAATTCAGGAGTTAATTATGAGAAAAAATTTTGGACAGCAAACGTGGTTTTACCCTATGCCGGTATTGATAGTGGCAGCTTACGATGAGAACGGCAACGCAAATGCAATGAACGCAGCATGGGGAAGCATTTACGACTACAAACAGGTTATGCTTTGTTTAGACGAAAGCCATAAGACGACACAAAACATAAAAATAAAAAAAGCTTTTACGATAAGTTTTGCAGATGTGCAACACTTAAAAGAATGCGATTATTTGGGAATAGTTTCAGGAAACAAAGTTCCAAATAAGCTTGCAAATGCAGGTTTTACTACTGAAAAAAGTACTTTTGTTGATGCTCCCGTAATAAAAGAACTTCCTATGGTTCTCGAGTGCAGATTGATAAAATTTAATGAAGACGGAAACGTTATAGGCGAAATTGTAAACGTTGGTGCAGATGAAAAGATATTGGACGAAAACGGAAAAATTAATCCTGACAAACTGCAGGCAATAAGCTATGACGGAGTAAACCACACTTATTTAAAAGTAGGCACCGTTGCAGGAAAAGCTTTCAGCGATGGAAAAGAATTGGATAAATAAAATCAGAATTTTAAAATCTGTAAGATAATAATTTTAAACTCATTATTGACTTTAGAAACAATTTAGGGTATAATAAAAGTACTGTTAGAGATGTAATTTAAAATTAAATATTGAATGTTTTTGGAAATTCTACGAAAGGTAGAATCTCTTTTGTGAAAACAAAAGTAGCTGAGGGTCCAAAAGCAGTCGTTTGAAAATTTATAAGAATAAATCAGAAGCTATGTTGATTTATTTTTATGATTTTATCTTTCGCATCTTCGGGTGCGAAAGGCAGCGGCTGTGATATAATTGCCTCAGCTATTATACACAGTCGCTTTTCTTTTTGTCATCACAAAAATTCTCCCCCTTTCGTATTTTTCCAAAAAGATAAAGATAGCTGAGGAGCTGAGCAGGTGATAAGCTGAGAAGTTTAAAGTAAAATTTTGTTTTGCAAAATTTCCTGTTAAAAATAAATACCGAAAACTTATCAGCCTATCAGCTAAGAAAAACGAAGTTTTTCGTTCTCAACTTATCAGCTAAAAAACAAAAAGGAGAAATG